>JBBQCR010000038.1:0-14577 GCA_038318935.1 Phycisphaerales bacterium | reverse complement strand
GCAGCCAGCGACAATATCTGGTGGCTGGTCCGCGGCGAGAAGCCCGCCGAATGGGAGTCCGTCGCCGATGTGCAACTGATGCATGTCGGTGGTCACGCGCCGACGGTCATGCGCTCACTCGCTGAGCATGCGGAAATGCCGGAGGCCATTGCTGCCTTCGGTGATTCGGTGTGGCTTGTGTTTCCTCCCAGCGCCGCCGCGCCGCATCGTCGGGAGGTGCTGGTTCGTTCGGTGCAGTGGAACCCAGCGACGCGACTGCACTTCGTCGTTCCACTGGCTGGCGATGTCCTGGCGAGCCTTCCCGGCGACGGAGATCTTGCTGGCTTCGCCGTCGATGCGACGGGTCCGTGGGCCCTGATCGCTGCCTCGCAGAGCGAACGCTTCGGCGTTCGGCGCGAGCGAGCGTCGGCTGCCGAGGTCCGCGGCGCCACGCTGTTGCGTCTTGCGGGGAATGCCTGGGAGCAGGTCGAGATGCCCGCGCAACTTCGACTGGCCCGCGGTCTGGCATCGCTTCAGGATGGAGTCGTGGTCATCGCTCCCGACGCCGATGGCAACACGCTGTTGGGGCGCCGAACTGGTCCGGCGTCCGACAACCCTTGGTCGATCGCGGCGGTCCCGCTACGCCTGGAGGATGGCCGAGGTATCGCCCGATGGTTCAACAGCGCTGGCCGCGCCGCAGTGTCGTACTCCGACGCGGCCGACACTGTGCTCGCGTACTGGCGGGACAAGCGGCTCCTGCCTTGGAGCCGATTCGGTACACCGACTTCACCATTCTTCGTCTCCGGCAGCGACGATGGGGCAGTTCTCCTGCGCATCGTTCCGGGCGTCGACGGAGGAGCGCCGAGCACGGAACTTGCCCGCATCAGCGAAGTCGGCGGAGCGATCGGCGCTTTCGAGAAGCTGACTCCACCCGGCTTTGGCGCGGGTGCATGGATTCACGTGCCGCTGCTGGGCATGATCGTGATGTCGGCGCTCTTGGCGGTGGCGTTCGTCCGATCGATGGCAGCAGGCGACTTGGACGAAAAGATCGCCCCGCCGAGCCTGCCTTTAGACCGACGCATCGCGGCCCTCCTGATCGACCTCGCCATCCCGGGAGTCGCAATCATGATCGTCTTCAAGGTCTCGCTCACGGAACTGTTGCTGCTCCCTTCGTGGACGGTTGAGATCCAGCGCGCGGTTCCTTCCATGATCCTCATCGCCGCCACCTGCCTGTACACCATGATCACGGAGGCAGCGTTTGGATGGACGGTTGGAAAGCGTCTCGTCGGCGGGGCAGTCCTCAGCGCTGACGGTTCGCCCATCATCTTCCGGCAAGCCTTGGTGCGCATGCTCTTCAAGGGTCTCATCCTGAGCGCTCCGATCCTCGGGGTCATCGTGCTCTTCCAGCGGGACCGCCGGACAATCGGCGACATGGTCGCCAAGACCGTTGTTGCGGACCTCAGGACCGACGTCGTGCGGGAGGCGGACGACGCCGACGATTCGGACGATCGGGGGCCCTGAGTGCCCACCCCTGCCCAACAGAGGTGAATCGACTGGACCGGGAATGACTTGTCGCTGACGGCCTACGCGCAAGAAGAGCGCAGCAAGTCAAGCCGTTTTGGCCACTGGGCCGATACTGCCTACCGCGTCGATGGGCGATCTGCCCTGACACGCCAGATTGGGCGGCGAATGGAATCGCTGCCGGTCGTCGCTCCTTCTCCACTCGGCACGTCGCCGGGCCGGAAGCAGGGGGCCATGAGTGGAACTCATGCCCGACGGTCACTCCCAACCTCCCAAAGGCTCGAAGCCTCCTGCCGTGACGACTCCTGATGCAGGCGCCGGCGCTGCCGCTTCGAGCGCGGCGGGCACGACCGCGGGCGGCCTTGGATGGAAGGACGTCTGGCAACTTCCGGCGCTGCTCTTGGGCGTCGGGCTGGTCGGTTTCGGCGTGGTTTATGTCACCGGCCTGCCGCGCGACAACGACTTCAAGGGATCGCTCGATCAGGTCGACGAGCTCGTCAAGGCTGGCCATCTTCCGGAAGCCAAGGCGATCCTCTTTGATCGCATCGCTCCGCGACTCGATGCGGCCAGCGAACTGGAGCGGGGTCGATTCGAAGCCACGACCGCCGACTGGCTGGTCGCCGCCCGTTCCGGCGCGGGCACGGCCGCAGCCGAAAACGATAAGCAGATCGCGGAGCGCTATGCGAAGGCGGAATCCACCGGTCTGCCGCTCGACCGCGAGCGACAACTCCGTTGGGCCGCCGCTCTGGTACGGACCGGGCGCACCGAAGACGCGATGGAAAAGATCAAGACGGTCGGCGCCGAGGGCGACGACGTGGATGTCCTTCGCGGCCGCGTGCGCCGCATGGTGATGGATCAGGCGTGGCAGCAAGCCGTCAAAGACGAGCGCCCCAATTGGCCGGAAATCCTCACTGGATTGGGCACCTTCCGGGCCGATCCATCGGTGTCGGTCGCCGACGAGGCGTGGGCTGCGGCTCGGCAGGCCGAAGCACGGTTGGCCCTCGATCGTCCCCGCGAAGCGGCCGATCGACTGCTGCTGGACTTGCGTCGGCTTGAGAGCGCGACCGCGGTTGATCGCGGGACGGTGCCACCAGAGGCTTACGCGGAGTTGTCCTCGCTTCTTGGTCGCTCGTACGCGGCGCTTGGCGAGGCCGACCTTGCCAAGGAAACGCTCGAGCGTGCGGTGACGATGTCGCAGGACAAGTCGATCGCCAAGGGCGAAGCGATTCTCTTGCTCGGCCAACTGGCCCTGCAGCGCGGTGAACTCGATGAGGCCGAGCAACGCTTCGAAAGCGTGCTTGCGGACTACACGGGCGAAGAGTGCTTTGCGCCAGCTCTTCTGGGACGGGCGGAAACGAGTGCGGCCCAGGGCGATCACGCTGCTGCACTGGAAGACTTCCGGGCCATCCGCACGCGCATCAACACCGGCCAGACCCGGCGGGTCACCGTGCAGGAGGTGACTGGAAGTCTGGTCGATCGCCATGATGCGCTTCTCGTCGCGGGCGATCTCGAACGGGCGCTCGACTACGCAAAGCTCGCCGCTGAGTTCCAGCCCGGACGATCGCCCTCCGCCGAACTACTGCTTCGCTTGGCGACAACCGCCCGGGCGCTCGCCGACAAATACGTGCAAGGCAACGACGCCCGCGATCCCGAGTACCAGGCACGAGCGTCACGCCTCCTGAAGTCTGCCGCCGATTGGTTTCTGGTGCACGCCAACCATCCTGACACAGCGCGGGAAAACGACGAAGGCTGGGCGGAGTCGGTCTGGCTCGCCGCGGATAGCTTCGAGCGCGCAGGTTGGGACGACGACGCGGTGCGCACGTTCCGTCAGTTCATCGAAGCGCGGCCCGCCGCGGATCTGCGTCGCGCGGAAGCAATTTTCCGCGTCGCCAGCATCCTGCACGCGACGGGCGATATCGGTGAAGCTGCCGCCCAGTACGCTCGGGTCATCGACGAATTTCCGGCGAGCCCATTGGCCAGTCGCGCCACTGTTCCGCTCGCTCGGTGTCTCGATGCCACCAATCGGCGCGCCGATGCAATCGCTCGTCTGCAATCAACCGTTGATGGCACGGCAGGACTGAAGCCCGAGGCTCAGGAGTTCCGTGACGCCATCCTCGAACTTGCGCGACTGGTGGTCGCCAACGGCGAAATGGCCCGCGGAGCGACCTTGCTCGACCAGGCGCTGCGTCGCTATCCCGATGACGCTCGCGTTCCCGAGACTCGTTTTCAGCTCGGTGAATGCCGGCGTGGTCTCGCTCGCGACGGAGCTCGACAACTCACCGATGGCGCCCTCTCGCCTTCCCAGCGGGGTGCGATCGATGCCCAGCGCGTCGCTGATCTTGAAGCTGCGCGAAGCGAGTTCGAACAGGTGGTCGTCACGCTCGATGCGCGGGTGAATGGTTCGGGTGCCAACCGCGACGAGAGCAAGCTCGATCCCTTGGAGCGCGACGCGCTCCGACTGTCGCATCTCTATCGCGCCGATTGTCTCTTCGACCTCGGACGCTATCGCGAGGCGATCGACCTCTACGAGATTGCGGAGCGGCGCTACAGCGACTCCGCGGTGTCCATGATCGCCCTCATCCAGATCCTGAACGCCTGGCATGAGCTCGGCGAGGCGGATCGCGCGGCGACCGCCCAGCGCCGCGCCGAGATTCGACTCACCCAATTGCCGGACACGGCGTTCCTCGACGCTGGATCCATCTTCAGCCGGGATGCGTGGGAGCGCTGGCTCAAGAACGCGCCGCCCGGAACGCGCATGGCCTCGGGAGCGGGCGACAGCAGTGCCGCAAAGCCACCCGCAGCCAGCGCCGATCGGGAGACGCCCGAGTGACGCGCACAACATCCGATCCGTCCGGTCCGCAGCAACGCCAGCAGGAGGAGCCATCGATGGTCTCACGTACAACCATGCCGAACCCGAACACCGATGCCGCTCCAGAAGCGACGGATTCAGACAACGATTGGGCGAATCGCTTGCGCTCGGTGCTTGATGCGAGATCGGCGTTACTCGTTGAACTCAACGCTGCCAGCGCTGATCAGGAAGCAGTGATTGAGAGTCGCGACACTGCGTCGCTCCTTGAACTGCTCGCTGGCCGGCAACGCATCGTCGATCGATTCGTGGCGGGCCAGCCAGAACTCCTCGCACTGACGCAAAGCTTTGATGAACGCCTCGTCACGGTCGCGCCAGCCGCTGCCGACGAATTGCGTCTCCGCATGCGACAGCTTTCGGAAGGACTTGCTCGCATTACCCAGCGCGATGAGGCGGCCCAGATGCTGCTTCGTCAGGCCAAGGACGAGACGCACGCCGAGATGATGCGAACAAACGCTGGAGTCGGCGCCCGACAGGCCTACGCCGGTGCCAAGCCATCTTCCAACATGTTTGCTGATCGGAGGGGATGATCGTGAGCGCGTTGGCAGTCGTCGAGCATCTCGCGCCCTCGGTGGTCGGGCCGGTGATTGAGACCCAATCAAAGGTCGCGCTGCCGTCGCATCGCCCCGGCATCGCTGCCGACGAATTGGCGGAGCTCGTCCGTTCGTTCACCGAGGTGACCGAGCGGCTGCAGACGACGCACCAATCCTTGCAGTCCCAGGTCGGCCAGTTGCAGGGGGAACTCGCCGAGGCCAACGAACAGTTGCGGCGGACGCGGGAACTCGCAGCGCTCGGTGAGATGGCCGCAGGAATCGCCCACGAGGTCCGCAATCCGCTCGGCTCAATCGCCCTCGACGTCGAGATGCTGCGTGAGGACGTGGCACAACTTCCCGAGTCCCGCACCATCTGCGATCGAGTGCTGCTGGCGGTCGAGCGACTTGACTGCATCGTCGGCGACGTGCTGCGATTCGCCCGCGATCTCAAGGTTCAGATCGTTGAGTGCGATCCGATGGACGTGATCGAGATTGCGATCGCCGCCTGCGAAGCGCCGATCCGGCGCAGCGGGGCCACTGTAGAACGCCTCGGTTCGGTCGAAGGACTCGTGGCGATTGATCGGCATCTTCTGGCCCAGGCGATCGCCAATCTGGTGCGAAACGCCGTCGAAGTGATGGCCGAATCGAACTCCAGCGAACGACTGGTGCGGATCGGCGTCCGTCGTACCCGCAAGGCACTGCCCGATGGTCGTCGCGCCGAGCATCTGAGCTATCGCGTCGAAGACACCGGCCCGGGCGTTCCGGAGGGGCTCGTCGATCGCATCTTCAATCCGTTCTTCACCACGCGCTCGGAAGGCACGGGCCTGGGGCTGGCGATCGTCCATCGCATCGTCGATGCCCACGGTGGCGGCATCACCGTGCGCAATGTGATGAGCGGAACAGGCGGAGCAATTGTGGGTGCACGGTTTGAGATTGCGGTGCCGCTGCGCAGCGAGGATCGCCGGATCGAGAGCGCTCGCGTGCGACGCAGCGCTGGTGGACTGAACGAGGCGGTGCGGCGAAGGATCGGTCCGTTGGCTAGTTGATCGGATGAAACGTGTGCGTCGGTCGTGTCGGACGGTTGTTGCCCTTGTGAGGCGTCGGAGAACCCCATGGCTCGAGTGCTCGTCGTCGATGACAAGGAAATGATGCGGGACAGCGTGGCCACGATCCTCGCGCGGCGAGGGCATTCGGCCGTCGCCTGCTCGAGCGCCAAGCAGGCGGTCGAGCGGCTGCACGAGCGTGCGCCCGATCTGATCGTGACCGATCTCCAGATGCCGGACATGAACGGGCTCGAACTCCTCGCGGAGATCCGCAAGGTCGACGAGCAGTTGCCGGTCATCGTGATGACCGCCTTTGGTACCGTCGAGACGGCCGTGCAGGCGATGAAGCTCGGGGCGTTTGACTACGTCACCAAGCCGTTTTCCGGCGACGAACTCTCGATCGCTGTCGAGCGAGCGCTCGAACATGCTCGGCTGCAGCGTGAGAATCAGATTCTGCGGGCCAACGCGACTCCCAACGGCAAGCCCGCGAACGTTGAGATGATTGGTTCGGGACCGCTGATGTCGGCGCTGAAGACCGAGATCAAGCGCATCGCAGACAGTCAGTCGACCGTTCTCATCGCTGGCGAAAGCGGTACCGGTAAGGAAGTCGCGGCCCGACTCGTGCACGCCATGAGTCCCCGCGCGGCCGCTCCGTTCCTCGCAATCAATTGCGCAGCCCTCTCGGCGAATCTGCTGGAGAGTGAACTCTTCGGTCATGAGAAGGGCGCGTTCACCGGCGCCGATCGACTTCGCAAAGGTCGCTTCGAACTGGCGGACGGTGGGACGCTGTTGTTGGACGAGATCAGCGAGATCCCATCGGAACTGCAAGCGAAGCTGTTGCGGGTGCTGCAGGAACGGGCCTTCGAGCGCGTCGGCAGCTCCACCAGTCGAACCGTCGATGTGCGGGTGATTGCCACCAGCAATCGCGATCTGACCGCCGAGGTCGATCGAGGTCGCTTCCGCGGGGACCTCTACTTCCGCCTCAACGTCCTCCCGATCACCATGCCAGCGCTGCGGGACCGGATCGAAGACATTTCCGAACTCGCGACTCACTTCCTTGGGCTGGTCGCAGCCCGCGAAGGGAAGCGATCGCGCGTCTTCAGTGATGACGCGGTCGCTGTACTTCGGGCGTACTCGTGGCCCGGCAACGTGCGGGAACTGCAGAACATCTGCGAGCGGGCAGCGGTGCTGGCAATGGGTGAGACCATTGAGGCCACACTCATTCGCCCGTGGCTCGCGGGCAGCGCTCCGGCACCGATCGCGGCGACGCCGACTCCCTCGGCGACATCGCAGCACGGCGGCGTGGGCGGTGTGATGACGAGCCTATCGAATGGGCACGTTGCGGGAACCAACGGAATGCATGCGACGCATGCAGCATCAGCGATCGGAGGGATTCCCCGGATCGCCTGCGACGGCAACGGTGTGACCCTGGAGATTCTCGAACGCGAGACGATCCTCGCGACCCTCGAGCAGAATCGAGGCCATCGCGTCCGCAGTGCCCGCGACCTCGGCATTGGGGTTCGCACGCTGGGACTCAAGCTCAAGAAGTGGAAGGAAGAGGCTCGCATCCCGCAGGAGTTGTGAGCGAGCGCACGATTCGCAACGCGGTACCTGACACCGCGCAACTTTGGAGCTCAACGCGCATGTTTGACCGATTCGTCAGCGGTGGAAATCTCCCGGCACTCGAGCGAGTGCTGCAGTTCACCTCTGCGCGCCAATCGATCATCGCCAACAACATTGCCAATATGGAGACCCCGGGCTTCCGACCTGCGGATGTCTCTGCCACGGCCTTCCAGACCTCCCTCGCCGACGCCATCGACAATCGGAAAAGGGCTGTTGCGGCTGGAGTTGCGAACGAGGGACTCACCGCTCCCGACGGCGGCCTGGCGATGGACGGCAGCGAGTCGATTCGCATTGGTGCCGACGGCATGCAACTCACGCCCGAACCGATTGGCGACGGAATCCTGTTCCACGACGGAAACGATCGGAACATGGAACGGATTCTGCAATCACTCACCGAGAACCTGCTCACTTTCCGCTTCGCCGCGACGCTTGCCCGACGACACTTCGCCTCCGTCGACAACGCCATTCGCGAACGGCTCTGAGCTGAGGAATTCCCACCATGAACGGCGCCTTCGACATTTCCGCCTCGGCTCTGGTCGCCAATCGCATCCGGATGGACGCGATCGCCGCCAATCTCGCTGCGGCCGACATCGGAGGCAACCCCGACGGGCCGAAGAAGCCGCCCATGATTCGGGAGGCGATTTTCCAGGTCGGCGACCCTGCAACCGGGTCCGAGACCGGAGTGCACGTCGAAGACATCTACCTCATGCAATCGTGGGTGCCGCGGCATCAGCCGCTCAGTCCACTCGCGGACAAGGACGGCAACGTCTGGTACGCGGACATCAACCCCGTCGAGCAGCAGACCAACATGATGATGGCGGCCAGATCGTATGAGGCGAATATCGCAGCGATCGAGGCCCGCAAGTCGATGATCTCGGCTGCGTTGGAAATGCTCGCCTGATCGCGAACCTTTTCATTCCGATTTCGACGGTGCTTCCACCCGCTCCCGAACCAGAACCTGACACATGAGCGATCCCCTCGGCCTCGTCAATTCCCTGCATCGCATGAACCCCGCCGGGGGATTGCCGGGAGCTGCGCGGACCAGCGGGGCAAGTGGTGAAGGCAACGCGGAGTTCCGTGACGAACTCATGCGGCAAATCGGCGAAGTCAACAAGCTGCAGCAGGAAGCCTCGGGGGCTGCTCAGGATGTCCTCACCGGACGTCGAAACGATGTGGAAGCGGTCATGCTCGCAACGCAGAAGGCAGACTCGGCCTTCAAGATGCTGCTTGCGGTGCGCAACAAAGTGATGGACGCCTACGACGAGGTGAAGCAGATGCGGGTCTGATCCGCATCGCAATCGTGCAAGTCGCGGTCACGTCGACGCCGTCCGGAGGATGGCGAAGGGCCGCGGGAGTCTGGACCCAACCCGCATCACGCTTCGCGTAATGCGGCCGCAGGCATGGAGGCCGGCGCGTGCAGGCACTCAGACAACAGATGTCGGTGATCCAGGCTCGGATCGCGGGGCTTGATAGCACCGCGAAACTCCTGATCGGTTCGCTCGTGGCCGTCCTGGCCATGGGCCTCTTTCTCGTCGCCCAGTACGCCGGTACCACCGACATGGTGGCCCTGCCGATCAACGCTGCCGCCCAGAAGGACGTGCAGGCGTTTCTCGAGCAGCGCAACTACCAGTACAAACCAGAGAACGGGAAGATTCTCGTTCCAGTCGAGCAGCAGGCGACGATCCTCAGCGCTGTCAGCGAGCAGGGAATCGGCGGCGGCGGCGCCGGAATTGACTTCGATGCCCTGATCGCCCTCGACACGCCGTTCGACACCGCGCGACAGAGCGAGCAGCGGAAGATGGTCGCCCTGCAGAACGTGCTCGCCCGAACCATCGCCGGATTCAAGGGCGTCAAGAGCGTAACCGTCGTGGTGTCGGCCCGACCCTCGCCCGGAATGTCCAACGCCCCTCAGCAGAGCGCCAGCGTCGTGGTGCGGATGAAGGGATCCGAAGCGCTCACCCAATCGCAGGTCGACGCGATCGCCGCGCTTGTGGCCGGAAGCCAGGCGGGACTGAAAGCCGAACAGGTCACGATCACCGATGGTGAAGGGCCGCGACGACCACGAGCCGGACGCGATCGGTTGGCGGCGGAGAATCTTGAGCAACAGCAGAAGATCGCTGAAGCGGTCCGTGATCGGATTCAGAATCTGCTGTCGCGCATTCCCGACGCCCTCATCTCGGTCAACCCGCAGGTAGTCACCAAGACCGTGCAGGAAACCGCGACTAAGTTCGCCGAGGCAGTGAGCGCACCCAGCAGCGAGTCTCGCATGGAGACCAACTCGCGGTCAGCCCCACCGATGGGTGGCCCGGGTGTGCGACTGAATACGACCACCAACACCGGCATGGATCTCTCCGACGTTCGCGGTGGCACGACCAACACCAGCGAAAAGGTCCAGACCGAGTTCGACAACCGCATTCCTCAGACCCAGCGCAACGAGTTCGATCCCACCGGGTACGCCGTGAAGATCGATGTCGGTGTGGCGATTCCATGGTCGTACTTCCGCAAGGTCTGGGATCTCCGCAATCCTCCGGCAGCAGGTGGCGGCGGAGGTGCGACTGGTACCGCGGCAACTCCTGACGAGGCGGCGATCGCCGTTGTGCGCGACGAAGAGATCGCCCGCATCCAGAAGCTGCTTGAGACCCAGATCCGCACCGACGCGATCCCCGACGCGAAGCAAGGCAAAGTCGAGGTCACGTGGTTCTACGACTTCGACGCGGGCGCCGCGGTGCAGGCCAGCGTCGGTGGCGGCGCGGCGGCGATGATCGACGCGCTCTCTCCGGGCACCTCGACCGGCGGGCTGATCAAGACGATCGCACTTGGTTCACTCGCGGTGCTGTCGCTGGGCATGATGCTGATGATGGTTCGCAAGGCAGGTGAGAAACCAGAACTTCCCTCCGCCGCGGAACTCGCTGGCGTGCCGCCGACCTTGGAGGCGGGCGAGGCCGATCTCGTCGGCGAGGCGGACGAGTCGAGTCCGGCGCTCGAAGGCATGGAACTCGACGAAGACAGTCTGCGGCGCGAACAGATGCTGGCCCAACTCAACGATCTCGTGAAGCGTGAACCGAGCGAGGCCGCGGGTCTCCTGCGCCGCTGGATGCGATCCAACGACAACTGATTCCTTCTCCCTTCGTGCCGGGCGTTCCACCCATGGCGATGCGTGCCTTCAAGAAACTGCCTGAGACCGTTGAGGAACTCGATGGCGTCGAGAAGTGCGCGATCCTCTTGCTCTCGCTCGAAGCAGAGTCTGCGGGTGCGCTTCTCAAGCAACTCTCGACCGATACCGTTGAAGAGGTGACTCGCAAGCTGGCGAGTCTCGGTGATGTCTCGCAACAACTCGCCAAGCAGGTGATCGCCGAGTTCTATCGCCTCTCGATGGCTCAGAGTTACGTCAAGGAAGGCGGACTCGACTACGCCAAGCAGCTTCTGAAGGATTCGCTCGACTCAAAGATCGCCGACAAGGTGATCTCGCAGATCCAGACCCAGGTGCAGAAGACGCCGTTCTCATTTCTGCAACGGGCTGCGAGTGAGAACCTGCTGACGTTCATTCAGGACGAGCACCCGCAGACCATTGCGCTCATCGTCTCGCATCTGGCCCACCACAAGGCAAGCGAGATCCTCAAGGGACTTCCCGCCGCCAAGCAAATCGAAGTCGTGCGTCGCGTCGCCACGATGGAGCAGACCAACCCGGAGGTCATCCGCGAGGTCGAACTAGGACTGGAGAGCCGGTTGTCGAACCTGCTCATGCACTCGATGGAGCGCGTCGGCGGAGTGCAGACGGTCGCTGAGATTCTCAATCTCTGCGACCGCTCGACCGAGCGGCAGATCATGGAAGGCGTCGAGAGCGCCGATCCCGACCTCGTCGAAGAGATCCGCCGCCTGATGTTCGTCTTCGAGGACATCAACATGGTCGACGACAAGGGCATCCAGTCGGTGCTGAAGGAAGTCGACAACGCCGAGCTCTGTCTGGCGCTCAAGACCGCGAGCGAGGAACTCAAGAAGAAGATCTTCGGCAATATGTCCAGCCGCGCCGCCGAGCTCATCAAGGAAGACATGCAGTTCATGGGACCGGTCAAGGTCTCGGACGTCGAAGCTGCCCAGCAGCGCATCGTCGACATCGTGCGTCGTCTTGAGGACGCGGGCGAGATCATCATCGCCGGCCGCGGTGGCCAGAACGACGTCATTGTCTGATCGGAAATTCGCCAACCGCGTTCGTACACCTCATGCCCGTCGTCAAAGCCCATAGCGTCGCCGGTCATCTCGGAGGAGCGATCTCCTTCGATCTGGCGGACTTCAAGGCCGAGGCCGAGCGGATTCTCACGAGCGCCCGGATCGAAAGCGAGCGCACGCTGCGCGAGGCGAAAACCGAGGCCGTTCGACTTCGCGCCGAAGCATCGGACAAAGGTCGCATCGAAGGCATGGCCCTCAGCCACGACGCCGGATTCGCCGCAGGTCACGCCGAAGGCGAGGCCCTCGGGCGAGCCAGCATGCAAGCCGAGTACTCGACGCGACTCGCAGACCTCACGACCAACTGGACCGACTCGCTCCAGCACTGGGACGTCAGTCGCGAGGCGATTCTTCGTGAAGCTCGGCGCGGCGTCCTTCGACTCGCCTTAGGGATCGCGTCGCGCGTCGTGCAGCGCGTGGTGGCGGCTGATCCCGATGTGGTGCTTGGTCAACTCGAGGGCGCGCTCGAACTGCTCGGCAAGGCGACCGCGGTCACGGTGTCCTGTTCGTTGGCCGACAAGGCGCTCCTTGAGGAGAATCTTCCGCGGGTACTTGAGCGTCTCGGCGCGACCATCGATGCGACATTCGTTGCCGATCCCGAGATGTTGCGTGGAGGCGTTGTCGTGCGGGTTGCGGAAGGTGGGGTCGATGCGACCCTCGCGACGCAACTCGATCGCATCGCGGAAGCCCTCATGCCTGGCGATGCCGAGAGTGGTCGGGGCGGCGGATCATGAGCATCATCGTCCGAGCGATGAACACACTTGCGACGATGGAAACGCGACTCATCGTGGGCAGCGTGCACTCGGTGCGCGGGCTCACGCTGGTGGTCGATCGACTGCGAGTCCCCGTCGGATCGCTGGTCGAGGTCGACACCGGTGGACGCGAATACGCGCTTGGCGAAGTGATCGGATTCGACGGGCCCCGCTCGCTGGTGATGCTGTTCGGCACCTCCTCAGGACTGGGGCCTGGGGCGACTGTTCGCTCGCGAAGTCTCACCGCGACAGTGCCAGTTGGCGCGTCGTGGCTCGGTCGGGTCGTCGATGCCCTCGGACGACCGATCGACAGCGGGCCGCCGCTGGACGACTTGGAACACTGTCCGCTTGATCCTCCGATCATGAACCCGTTGAAGCGAGGCATCATCGACCAGCCGCTTCCGACCGGTGTGCGAGCGATCGACGGTCTGCTCACGGTCGGTCGAGGTCAGCGTGTCGGCATCTTCGCGGGACCGGGCGTCGGCAAGAGCACGTTGCTGGCGAGTATCGCCAAGGGAACGTCCGCGGACGTGGTGGTCATCGGACTGGTCGGTGAACGCGGCCGCGAGGTCAAGGAGTTCCTTGAACACACGCTCGGAGCTGAGGGCCGCAAACGAGCGTGCATCGTTGCCGCGACCGGTGACGAGAGTCCGTTGCTGCGGGTGCGTGCCGCCATGTCGGCGATCGCCGCGGCCGAGTTCTTCCGCGATCAAGGCAAGCACGTGCTGCTGATGCTCGATTCGATCACGCGATTGGCTCAGGCTCAGCGCCAGATCGGACTCGCTGCCGGCGAGCAGCCCGCAACCAAGGGCTATACCCCGAGCGTGTTCTCGCTCCTGCCGCGCGTCCTCGAACGCGCTGGGTGCTTAGAGTCCGGTGGTTCGATCACCGCCTTCTACACCGTGCTCGTCGAAGGCGACGATCTCACCGAGCCAATTGCGGACGCTGCCAAAGGCATTCTTGACGGGCACTTCGTCCTCTCGCGGAAGATCGCTTCGCGCGGCCACTATCCGGCGATCGACGTGCTCGAATCGATCTCCCGCGTGGTCGACCTCGTCACCGACGTCAATCACCGCAGCGCCCGCCGCGAAGTCATCCGTCTACTGGCGTCGTATCGCGAGAACGAGGAACTGATCACCATCGGCGCCTACACCCGCGGATCCAATCCCGAGGTCGATGTCGCGCTGGCTCTCAAGCCCGCGATCGACCGCTTTCTTCAGCAGGACAAGGACGAAATCACCGACTACCCGCGCACCCTGCGAGCGCTCATTGAATTGACTTTGTCGGCGCAGTCCGCCCGCGAACGACCCGCAGCTTCTGGACAGCGGGCCCAACAACCAACTCCGACTCAGGCGGCATCCTCCCAACGTCGATGACTCATTTGCAGCTTCGTTGAAGTACTCCCATGCCGCGATTCCGATTCCCGCTCGAACCATTGCTCGAAATGCGCCGCCGCGAGGAAGACCTCCGCAAGCGCGAGCTTGCTGCGCTGGAGCAGCAGCGTCGGAGTATGGAAGACGATCTGCGGCGGAAGCAGGACGATCTCACGAGCGGCAAGACGGCCCTGCGCGCTGGTTTAGTCGGTGTGCTCGATGCCACGATTCTGCGGCAGCAGGCGGCGGCCACCATCGCGGTCGATCGTCACGCCCGTTGCACGGTGCTGGAACTGGCGGGCTTACTGCAGCGCATCGCAGCGGCGCGCAAACTGCTCCTGAATGCGTCGCAGCGCCGCCGGGCGGTCGAGATCCTGCGTGAACGACGGCTTGAGGAATGGACGTACACAGAGAACCGCAAGGAGACAGCGCTTCTGGACGAGTTCGCCAGTAACGCCAGCACCCGAGCGGCGATGGCCGCTCTGCGGGAAGAGAGTGAACCATGAAGAAGATCTGGAACCTCGTCGCGGTGATGGCAGTCGTCAACATGCTGGTGGTGCTCGGTGGGACCGCATGGATGTGGAGTACGGGTCGGCTTGATCGTGAGCGCGTGAAGGCGTTCCTTGCCGCCCCGATGGTTGAGGCAGAGCCGGAGCCGATGGA
>JBBQCR010000037.1:0-14622 GCA_038318935.1 Phycisphaerales bacterium | reverse complement strand
GCCGCCGTCGTCCGTCCTCGCCTTCGGCGTGCTCGCCATCGGTTGTGTCGCCAGCCGTCACGGCCGCTGCGGGCTGCTTCGGTAGCGCCTTCGCCCGCTCCTTCGCGACGCGGGCATCCTCGCGCTCGCGACGCTTGGCTTGCTCGATCGCTTCCGCGATGGTCGGCTCGTCGTCGTCCGGCTCGGCGTCCGGCAGATCGTCGAAGGTCCCGGAAAGGATCATCGCCGTGGTATCGGCGGGCTGTGGCTTGCGACGTCGTCGACGACGTCGTCGTCCGCCGCCGCCACTCTCAATTTCGCCACCGTCGTCCTCGTCGCGTTCATCGCTCGGCTCGCGATCGATGATCTCCGTCGGCAATTCGTCGAGACTCGGGCGATGTGGTCGAGGCAGGCGCTCGACCTCGACATCCGCTCCGCGTTCGTCGTAGGCGTACAGATCGACGCGATCGATCGGGATGGCCTCGCTGATGCGAACATCGATGCGCTTGCCGGTGGCTCGCTCAAGGTCGTAGAGCGACGCCCGTCGCGATGAGAGCAGCACCGAAGCAACCTTCACCGAGCACACCAGTTCGATGCGGTGGATCTTGTCGTGGGTGAGGTAGAACTCGACCTGGCGCAGCGAATCGCTGACGACGGTCTCGGGCTTCTTCATCTCGCCGAGTCCGCCGCAATGCGGACAATCGGTGAAGTGCGCGCGACGAACCGAAGGTCGCATGCGCTGACGGGTCATTTCTACTACGCCGAAATCGGAGATCGGCAGGACAGTCGTCTTCGCACGATCGCGCTTGAGCGCGTTGCGGAATCGGTCCTCGATTTCGCGACGATGCCGCGGCAGGCGCATGTCGATGAGATCGTTGACGATCACGCCGCCGAGATCGCGGAGCCGCAACTGTCGGGCGATCTCTTCGACTGCTTCGACGTTGGTCTGGTAGGCGTTGGTCTCGCTGTCGCGGGCTGATCGGCTGCGGCCGCTGTTGACGTCGATGGCCACGAGGGCTTCGGTCTGATCGATGACCAGCGCGCCGCCCGACGGAAGCGGCACGGTGCGGCTATGCAGCATCGCGATCTGTCGTTCGACGTCGAAGGCCTGATAGACCGGCACGGCACGATCCCAGAAGAGGACCTTCGGTGCCGATCGCGGCGCGACGACCTGCAGGAACGCGGTGGCCTTGCGGAAGGCTTCTTCGCTGTCCACGATGATGCCTTCGACGTTCTCGTCGGCCATGTCGCGGATCGTCCGAATGAGGAGATCGCCTTCGCTGTAGAGAATGCACGGAGCTCCCGAGGAGTTCATCCGCTTCTCCATGACTTCCCAGAGTCGCGTGAGGTACGCGAGATCGCGACTGAGCTCGGTCTTGGTGCGGTCGAATCCAGCGGTGCGAAGAATGAACCCGAAGCCTTCCGGCAGATCGAGTTCGTCGAGGATCTTCCGCATCGCGCGGCGCTGTTCCTCGTCCTCGACCTTGCGGGACACGCCGACGCGGTCCATGTCCGGCATCATCACCATCAGCCGGCCCGGAATGCTGAGATAGCCGGTGAGCGTCGGTCCCTTGGTGCTGATGCCTTCCTTCAGCACCTGCACGAGAACTTCCTGGCCCTTCTTCAACGCTTCCTGCATGAGCGGGCGCTCACGCCGCGGAATCTTGCGGCCGACGCGCTCGGTGCGCCCTTGGCCCGGGAAGTACTTCGGGTGCAAATCGCTGATGTGCAGGAAGCCGCTCTGGCCTTCACCGAAGTCGATGAACGCGGCTTGGATCGCCGGCTCAACGTTGGTGACGCGACACTTGTAGATGTTGCCGACGTTGGTGCCGCCGTCGGTGCGCTCCATGAAGAGGGCTTCGAGACGCCCGTTCTCGAGCACCGCGATGCGGCATTCCTCGCCGGGGACATCGTTGACGATCATCAGTTGGCGACCGATTGGTCGCGCTTCGACGGTTGATTCGCGGCGCTCTTCGCGCCGTCCATCACGTCGTCCGTCGCGGCGACCGTCACGTCGGCCGTCACTACGACTACTGCGTTCGCCGCGGCGCCCGCGTCGTCCGCGAGGCTCGCCGCTGGCTTCGCCGTCGCCGCTGCCTGCGTCGCCACCTTCGTCGCTGGCCTCGTCGCTGGCTTCGTCGTCGGCTTCGTCATCGGCCTCGTCGTCGGCCTCGTCGTCGGCGTCATCACTGGCGTCCCCGTCATGACTCTCATCATCATCATCGTCGTCATCATCATCATCCGCCGAGTCGCTCGGCTCGTACTCGACCGCGGCGGCGGGGATCATGGGTTGCACGCCTTCGTGGGCGTCGGCGTCGAAGGTGCTTGCGCCCTCCTCCGCGTCCTCGCCGTCTTCGTCGGTCTCTTCGCCGAGGGCTGGCCTGCGGGCCGCTTCGGCGTCGCGATCTTCATCGCGGCGGGCTTGGTTCCGCGTTTCGTGCGGGTCTCGTTCGTTCTCAGGCTGGTTGTCGTTTGGGTTGTCGTTCTGATTCACTGGTCGCGATCCTCCCCGCGGAGCGGGAGAAGTCGGGCCGATGGCCGGACGCAACGATCACGTTCAGGGAGGGACGGCGTCGAACGCAGAACGCGCCGAGCCTGGCCACGGGTGGGCCGCTCGGAATCGTCATGGGCGTGAAACGTCGGAAATCCTGCAACGGAGAGCTCGTCCGGGCCGCACGGGGCGACTGCGCTGGTGACCTCAGAGGGGTTCCGGGGGACGTCGTCGTCCTCACCCGGCCACTGGCGGGCCATCTGCTCGTCCGGTCTCGAGGCCCACCGTGTGGTGCGCTCCGAAGGGGAAATGGACGCTTTCGCGCTACCGCACTTCCCGTACCGGCCCGATGGTTTGTGATGATCCGTTCACTCGGCGAGCCATCCGCCGACGTTTCCGGGATCGATTTTTCGGAGTTCGTCGCGGAGGTAGTTGAGGACCTGCCGCTCGGAATCGAACGAGCCGACCTTTCGGGCGAGCCGCTCGCAATGGGGGATGTCCACAGCCCGGACGACCCGCTTGATCAGCGGAATCTGGGACGGGACGAGCGAGAGTGTACGGAATCCCAGCCCAATGAGCAACATGGTGTAGAGGGCTTCGCCGGCGATCTCGCCACAGATCGACACGTCGATTGCGGCCCGTCGGGCGGCCCGCTGGACGCCCTTGACGAGTTGCAGGACCGCTGGGTTCGCCCCGCTGTAGAGATGGGCGACCTTTTCGTTGCCTCGATCGACCGCGAGGGTGTACTGGATCAGATCGTTGGTGCCGATCGAGAAAAACGCCGCCTCGCTCGCGAAGGTTCTCGCCATGAGGGCGGCGCTCGGAACCTCGACCATGATGCCGACGGGAACGTCGTGACGGTAGCGAATGCCCTCCTCGTCGAGTTCTTCGCACACGTCACGCAGGATGAGCTTGGCTTCGCGCAGTTCCATCACCGTGGAAACCAGCGGGAACATCACCTTGAGCGGACCGTGGACGCTCGCCCGCATGATGGCCCGCAACTGGGTCTTGAAAATGGATTTATTCTGCAGGCAGTAGCGGATGCTTCGAAGACCCAGGAACGGATTGCGTTCCGGTTCGATCGCTCGTTGCTGGGTGTACTTGTCGGCGCCGAGATCGAGCGTGCGAATCGTGAGCGGTCGCCCACCCAGCAGTTCGATGGTCTTCTTGTACGCCTGGTAGTGCACGTCTTCCGTTGGCTCCATCTTCGAGGTGAGGAAGAGGAACTCGGTTCGATAGAGTCCGACGCCATCGCCGCCGTTGGCCAGCACACTCTCGACTTCGTAGGGGAACTCGATGTTGCCAAAGAGCTGGATCCGCACCCCGCACTTGGTCTCGGTCGGCAGGTCCTTCAGTGTCCGGAGCGATGCTCGGAACTCGCTGTACTTCTCTTGCTGCAGCCGATACTGGGCAATGACTTGATCGTCCGCGCGGGCCACGACGATGCCCGTGTCGCCATCGACCACCAGCATGTCGCCGTCCTCGACCGACGTCGAGAGTTTCTGGCATCCGACGACCGCCGGAATGTCGAGGGCCCGGGCGACGATCGAGGTGTGACTCGTGCGACCACCGAGATCGGTCGCGAAACCGAGGACCTTCTTTCGGTCCATGCCCGCGGTCTGACTCGGCGTGAGTTCGTGCGCGACGATGATGACTGGCTCGGAGAGGTTCGAGAGGCGACTCTCGGTCTCGCCCATGAGCTTCCCGAGCACTCGACGATCCAGATCGATGACGTCGTTGGCCTTCTGCCGGAATATCTCACTGCCCATCGTCTGAAACTGCGTGATGAGCTGCTTGAACTGCTCGGCGACGGCGACTTCGGCGTTCACCAACTGTGATTCGATGTGCTTCCGCATCGGCAGCACCAACGAGCGGTCCTTCAGGAGTCCGATGTGGAACTCGAAGATCTTGGCGGCCTCGCTGCCGAGCTGGACGTTGGTCCGCTCCTTGAGTTGCAGGAGGTCATCGACCGCCGACTGCAACGCTCCGTCCAGTCGGGCGAGTTCGGCCGGGACGTCGTCGGCGGCGATGGTCCGATGGGGGACGTGCTGCTCCGCCTCGCCGAGCACGAAGGCCCGACCGATGACAATGCCCGGAGAAACGGCGATCCCGCGAATGAGTTCCATGGCCAGAGGCCCACTGGCGAACGGAGCGGGGTGCGATGGGTTCTGGCTCAGACGAGCCAACCGACACCGACCGCCGCGAAGCGATCACGAGGGGCCAAGCAGTCTACAGGATGCTCCGCGTCGCTGTGATGCCCACGTCAACGTGGTCTCAGCCCCAATCGCCCAGGAGAAGGGCGAGGTCGCTGGCATTGACGAGACCGCTTCCATCGAGATCTGCCAAGCCGTCGGCCGTGCCCCAGGCGCCAAGCAGGATCGCGAGGTCCGCGCCGTTCACCGCGCCGTCGTTGTTGAGGTCGACCCAGCGGAATCCCGCCGCAACAAACTTCACCTTGAAGAGCTGCATGTCGGCCCCGTCGAGAACGAAGTTGCCATCGAGGTCGAAACGTTCTTCGCCCAGCGTGATCGGCCCGAATGCCGCGATCAGGGCAGTTCGATCGGCGACATCAAAGTCACCGTCACCATCGGCGTCGCCCAGCACCGCGGGCGGATAGATCTTCCACGTTTGCCCGACCGGCATGTTGCTGAAGGTCCGCACCGGACCGCCCGAGGGCCAGCGGACGATCGCCGACGTGACGACCTTCGCGTTGTTGAGGCCAAAGTGCAGGACTTGCTCGTTCTGCCCCAGATAGCTGTTGCCGCCTGAGTAGATCTCCTGGAACTGCGTCGTCCCGTTGGCGGTGACGTCAGCGTTCGCACCGATCGCCGCGGTGTTGGGACCGTCGCCGATCACGCGAAGCCGCACGAAGCTGCGCTTCGAACCTTCGTTGTTGATGTACAGCTCCGCTGGTCCGGTGAGCGGATTCATCAGGATGTCGAGATCGCCATCGCCATCGATGTCGGCGAACGCGCTGCAGAACTTCGAGCGAGCAGTCGCTACCGGACCACCGATCGCCGCCTTCGCGGCCATATCGATTGCCGGGGGCGCGCCGTTGTTCTGAAACAGTGAGTTTGCGGCCTGCTGGTTGGTGACGTAAAGGTCAAGGTGGGCGTCGTTGTTCCAGTCGAAGAAGAACGCTGCCCAACCCCAAAACGCCGACGGATGGGCGACGCCCCAGGTGAGCTCTTCGCGCACGAAGGTGAACGGCTCGGGCTGCGAGAGCAGCAGCGGGAACTCCTGATAGGGAACGGGATCGGGCCCGGACGTGTTCGTGACATAGAAGTCAACAAGACCGTCCGCGTTGAAGTCGCCGCATGCGAGTCCCATGGCGTCGATCTTCACGTTGGTGCCGCAGGCCAGGGCGATGTCGGTGAATATGCCGCCGTCGTTGCGGAAGAGCTCGTTCCCCGGATCCCCGGGCGTCGTCCCGCGATCGTTGCAGACATAGAGATCGAGATCGCCGTCGCGATCGAAGTCGGTCCACACCGCCTCGAGCGACGGCGAGTCGCTGTTTACGCCGACAGCTTCCGCCACGTCGGTGAAGGTACCGTCGCCGTTGTTGCGATACAGGTAATTGTCCGATGCATGCTCACCGGCGCCGGAGTTTCGGTAGTTGCACACGTAGAGGTCGACCCACCCGTCGCCGTTGTAGTCGCCCCAGCATGCGCCCTTGCCGATCCGGATCGACTTGATGTCGAGTCCCGAGATCTCGGTGACGTCGACGAAGGTCATGTTTCCCTGATTGCGGAAGAGCAACGACGGTTCGAACACCCGCGACACGAAGAGATCCATGTCACCATCGCCGTCGTAGTCAGCGGTCGCGAACGCCGAGAGATTTCCCATCACGGGGATGCCGCTCGTCAGGGTGCGGTTGACGAAGGTTCCGTTGCCCTGATTCTGGAAGATCCCGATCCGCCACGCCGCACCGCCAAGAATGACGACGTCCTGATCACCGTCGCCATCGAGATCCGCGAAGCCGCAACCGAAGCCATAGAACCCCGTCTGCTGCGGGAAGTTCATCATGGTGAAGACGAGGCCACGCGGTGACGCTTCACTGGTGAAGGGCGCAAGGCCTCGGCCTCCACCGCCGTAGGCGGAGAGCGAACACGCCCCCACCAAAGCCAAGAGGAACAACGGGCGTCGCACCATGGGAGGTCTCCATCGCGTGATGCGATCGTCCTTGATCGCGGTTAGAGCAAGTGTGCGCCGAAATCCGGCTTGGGTCCAGAGAGCGACTGCAGCAGTTGTCCAATTCGATCACTGGCGATTCGTCGCATGCGCTGTCCGACGAAATGCCACCGGCTGCCCTTTCGGGCAGCCGGTGACTTGATCAGGCAGCGCTCCACGGTGCGATTCGCCGCCAAGGCGAGTCACCCGAGGTCGGCGACTTGATTACGAGCGACGACGACGGCCAGCGAGGCCGGCGAGCCCAAGGAGGGCAACCGCGCCCGGAGCCGGCACGACGCCGACCAGGTTGAGGTTGACGTCGTTGTAGCCGCAGGGAAGGACCGCGCCGGTCCAGCCGTTGATGATGCGGAACTCCCAGGTGCCAGCACCCGAAAGGTTCGTCGCGCCAAGGAGGTTCGACGCGTCCGCGTAGAAGCCGCTCGCGGTCGAGCCGGCGCCGTCGAAGGACCAAAGGCCCTTGTCGGTCGAGCCAGTCGGGTTCACGTTGGTGCCGCCCCAGAAGGCGTTGCCGCCGTTGGGAGCGATGATCTGAATGATCATGTCCGACGCCCACGACGCCGAGTTACCGTCGACGTAGTTGAACGACAGGCTGAAGTCCGTCAGGGTGCCGGACAGGTTGAAGGTGTAGGAGTTGAACACTGAGCCGTCGGCGGGGCTAGCAGCGAGGCTGTTGTTACCGAGGCTGACGGCGGTGTCAGCGGAGGCGACGGTGGCGATGGCGGCGACGAGGCCACCGGCGAGAACTGCGATCTTCATATTGAGTCTCCTCTAACAATCCCATTGGCTACTACCAACGGGGGGTGCAATCGACGATCCCTCTCCGGGAACGACTGCGGGAACACGACACGGGCGAACGCTGCCCGAAAAGAGCGATACCGCGAAATCCACCCGGACGGCCACTTGGTGAATAGCGACCTCCGAACTACTTGGCTCGCGCCCTAGCGCGCAAGTAGAACGATGGACGAGGGAGCATGCCTCAAGTCCGTCGTCGTGCAAGCGATGAACTTGCAGATCCTTAGCGATCTCCGGGGAAAGGCGGAACTTTTCGAGTTCCCGGTTGGGTTGTGCGCAGTTACCGGAGTATCACGCCTGTCCGAGCGTCGCCCATCGAGTAGCGTCGGTGGCGGCGAATCTCCCGCCGTAGTTCTGCCACCGACCGATGCTGTCTCGGTTGACGGGGCGCCGCACCTGCTCGTGACTGAGCGTAATGACGGTTCGGCGGTTGCTTTCCGGCGTCAGGCACGCGTCGTCCCACGGGAGCCCCAGGAACGCGAGCGTGCGCTTGAGATGCGTGACCGGACTGGCTACGAGGTCCTCGTAGCGAATGTCGAGCAGTTCGACCTCGAGCGCTTCGGCGATGACCGGAACAAACGCCCGTTCCGCCTCGATCACCCGCAGGATGTCGCTCATAGAGGCGTTCCACCCCATGGTCTCCCGGTGCATGTTCGCCAGATAGACGCTGATGGCGTTGTCGCGGGGATCCCTCTTGATGCGCAGGAGCTTCGCTCCGGGAAGTACCGCGGTGATCGCTGGAATCCGTCGCCACGTGTGGATGGTCTTGTCGAGGGTCATCACCGACGCGGGAGCGTTCGAGTAACCGCGAACGAAGTCGATGTACTCCTTCTGCAGGCGATCGAGCGTCTCGGTCTCGGCCAGAGTGATGCCATCGGGCCAGCCGCCAGCGGCGGTGATGCCCTCGACGATCGTCTCGACGCCCGGCAATTCGCCCATGCCGCAGATGCCGGGGTGACGGTCGAGCATCTGTTCGAGCAGGGTCGTACCGCTGCGCGGCAGGGAACAGAGGAGTGCCGTGTGTTCGACGCGGCGGGTTGGTGCGCTCCGCATGCGGAAGCCGCCGCGTTTGGCGATCGACGCGCATCGTTCCATGTCGCGGACCAGTCCTGAGGTGTCGAACGGGAGTGATGTGGCGGCATGCGTCCGCTCGGCGGTCGTGAACGCTTCGTCGAATCTGCCGCGGGCATCAAGCAGTCGGGCAAGCTCGAACCCGGCGCTTCGACGCGTCATGATGGGAGCGGCACTTTCGACGATCGCCCGCATTGCCGATTCCGCGGCGTCCGATCGTCCTGCGAGCCGATCAAGTCTCGCCTGCAGGAGTTGCCCGCGCGGATCGCTCTGCAGTGGAGGGTTGGCGGCGAGGACCGCCGCGAGTTCGGGGATCCGTTGCATCAGGAACAGTCCTTCCGCAAGGATGAGATCCACCTCGAAACGCTGTGCGCCCGAAGTCATCCGCGCCGCCCGCTCCGCGCACGCGATACTTTGCTCGACTCGGCCACAGCCGAATTCGGCGTGCGCCCGGAGATAGTCGCAGAGCGGCGCCGGAGCGCCGAGCTTCGATGCCTTCGCGATCATCCCGGGCATCTCGCCGTAGCAGCCGCGGACCATTGCGACTTCGGCGGCGGAAATCCACGAGCGCGGGTCGTTGGGACGTGACGTCAACAGTCGCTGCACCGCGACCTGAGCTTCCCGCACGCGACCGGCATGCAATGCTGTCGAGATGGCTTCCGGAGAGAGAGCGATCGGGGGCATGATGGTCGCACGGTAGTGGAGCGGACCACCAATCAGCAAGGTCAACGTCTCCGTGCGAGTCCGACCGCACCGGTAGACTCCGGACATGTCCGCGCTTCCGATCACCGTTGTTTCGGGCCTCCCAAGATCAGGCACGAGCCTGGCGATGCAGATGCTGGTCGCTGGGGGGATCCCAGCCCTCACCGACGGCGTTCGGGCTTCCGACACCGACAACCCGCGCGGCTACTTCGAGTTCGAGCGAGTGAAGCAGTTGCGGAGCGACAAAGCGTGGCTGGACGATGCGCACGGCAAGGTGGTCAAGATCATCTTCCTGCTGCTGATGGAACTGCCGACCGACCGCGCGTATCGCATTGTGTTCATGCGCCGCAGCGGCAAGGAAGTCGCCCGCTCGCAGGCGACCATGCTGCAACGAAGCGGCCGCGCACCAACACTGCCGACCGAACGCTTGATCGCGATCTACGAACAGCAGTTGTCGCAGGTCGACGCGTGGCTCGCGGCGAGACCGAACTTTGCGGTGTTGAACGTGACGTTCGCCGATCTCGTCGGGTCACCGGCGACCATCGTCGGCGATGTGAACCGATTCCTCGGGGGCTCGCTTGACGAGGCGGCGATGATGTCCGCGGTGGATCCGACGCTCTATCGAAATCGGTGATGATCCGCGATCACCCTTCGACGCCATTCGCTTCGACGCCCGCATGTCGAGCCCACGCACGAGCGCCCGTCGGCGAATCCGGCTCTGCTGTGCGCAGAACGACGGAACGGAGAATCGATCGTTGCTTCTCCGCTTCGTGGACTTCTTTGCGGCGCGTGCGCAACGCCAGAAGAAAGCGTCGCGCCTCCAGAAGGCCGGGCTGCATCGAGAGCGCAACGTCAAACGACTGGATCGCGTGCTCCTCGTCGCCGAGCCACGCGAGAGCGACGCCGAGAAGATGGTGGGCTTCCGGGAGCACATGCTGCCGCTCCACCGCATCGAGGGCATGTTCCGCGGCAGCTTCGAATTGTCGAGCGCCGATCGCCGCACGCGCTAATCCGAGGTGAGCGCCGACAGCACCGGGGTCGCGTGCCAGCACCGCACGGTAGTGGACTGCGGCTGCGTTCCACCGTTGCAGTCCGCACGAAAGGTCGCCGAGTGAGATCGCAAGGTCGGGACGTTCGCGCGCTGCGAGCTCGAGCCGTCTCGTCTCTTCCGCCGCCTCGTCGAGGCGGTCAAGCGAGAGCAGGGCGCCGGCAAGAAGGATGCGGGCCTCGCAGCTCTGCGGCGTGTGCTCGAGGAATGCGTTGACGGTCTCCGCCGCGTCGGCGAAGCGGTGAGATTTGAACTGCGCGTCACCGAGGGCGAGCGCGAAACGAGATTGCTTCGGCTCTTCGGCACTCAGCGCTGCGAAGAGCGGAATTGCGAGTTCCGCTCGTCCGGTCGTCAGGTAGACCACCGCCAGATTGAACTTTGTTTCGCGCTCAACGAGTCGTATCTGCTGCTCGACGCTTTCGGGAAGTGCGGCCATATAGCCGAGATCGATGAGTTGGCGGATCGCGTCATGCGCCTCGAAGGGATCCTGCCGTGCGTCCGGTGAGTGCATTCCCGCCTCACCGTCGATCGCGTCCCAACTGGAGACGACCCCATCGTTGAGCGGCGGATCGAGCGCCTCCACCAGCGCCCGACCATCCATGTCATCGCCACGCGGCAGACCGAGCAGGGCGAGCGCCGTTGGTGCGGCGTCGAGGATCGTGGCGCTGATGACGCGTTGTCCGCGAACGACACCCGGACCGGAGAGGACCAGTACGCCGGTCGGGCGATGCCACATCGCTTCCGCTTCGGCGCTGTCTCTGGTCATCGCTCGGGCGATCACCGGCCGCCGGTGATCGCTGTAGAAACCATGGTCACTCAACAGCATCACCGTCGTGTCGCTGCCTGCGGCTTCGAGGAGTTCCCCCAGCATCGCGTCGTGTGTCCTGTAGACCTCGTCCATGACGCCACCGAATCGTTCGCCATCGCTACCGGAGACATGCGACATCCGCGGCGCCAGATAGGGCATGAAGTGGTGGCCGAGCGTATCGATCGCGTCGGAGAAGATCATCGTGCAATCCCACGCAGCGTCCGACATGCGGATCGCCTGCAGCGCGGCGGCGTGCACGGTGTTCGCATGCGCGATGTGTGTCGCGAGCGTCCGGATTCGTTCATCGCCGGTGACGCGATCGAGGGACGGTACGAAACGCCGCAACGTCTCGAGCTTGATCGAACTCGGCGCGACGCGCAGCGCCGTGTACACGTCGGTCGCGCCGACGGGATGCACTACGTTCGGCGACACCGACCACGAGCCATCAGCCGCGGGTTCGCCGTGCACAATGAGATTCGTCACGCACGTGCCGCGGATCGGCTCGGCCGGATGCGACGCGTACCAGTTGACCACGTGCACGGTCATCCCCGATTGTGTGAGGATGTTCCAGAGGGCCTTGGTCCGTCGTGTGGTGCTGGCGGCGAGGCGGATGCCGTCGCCCGCAGGATCAGGCTCGACGAAGTTGAGAATGCCATGCTTGTCTGCGGTCTTGCCGGTCGCGATCGAAGTCCAGAGCAGTGGAGAGAGCTTCGGATCGAGCGTCGAGAGGTCGGCCCGAACGCCGCGCTCGATAAGGCCTCGCAACGTTGGCATCTGTCCCGCGGCGAAGAGCCGGTCGAGCATCATCCAATCCGCCGCATCCCAGCCGACGATCAGGAGTCGGCGGGCACGTCGATCACGGGCGCTGGTCGTCGCGCTGGTTATCGCATGGGGAGTCGTGGCTGAGGAGTCCATTCGCCTCGCACGATATAGGAGACATGGGCGGCCCGGTGAGGGGCCGCCCATGTCGTGGTGACAGAATGGAGAACCGAGGATTACTTCACGCGGCGACGCTTGCCGACGAGGCCGGCGAGGCCGAGCAGGGCCACCGCACCCGGGGCCGGGACGACGGTGATGCCTTCGCCGCTGGTCTCGTACCAGATGGCGACGATCGCCCGAGTCGCGTCGGTGAACGAAGCGCCAAGCTTGATCTGCATGTAGCCGTAGCGAACACCAGCGCCGAGCGTCGCATCCTCAAAGCGGAAGCCGACGTAGTTGTTGCTGCTGTTGAAGGCGAACGCGGTCGAGCCGCTCGACTCTGACGCGGTGTTGGTTGCGAACACGGACGCACCGCCGATGATGCTTCCCAGAGCGAGGTTGTCGACGAGCGTCGCGCTCGATCCGCCACCGGCGACGCAACCGTGGTTCGGCGCGCCGGGCGAGAACCAAGTCAGGCTCGAGCTGCTGTAGGGGTTGATGTCGTAGCCGGCGAACGACGAGGACGCGGTAGCGCCGGTGACGACATTGACGTACACACCGTCGATGTTGACCGGGATCGCCAAGTTCATGACCGGGCTCTGGACGACGGCGGCGTTGGCCGCGGCGGCTCCGACACCGACAACGGCGGCGGCAGCGCAGGTCGCGAAGTGAGCGTTGAGACGATTCATCAGACTCATCTTGAATTCCTTGCAGAAAAGGGGGATTGCAGGTGCAGCCCTCGCTTGAGGAGCCGGCTGCCGAACAGGGGAAAGGGCGCACACGGCCCGAGAACGAGCGAGAAGCCACGGTCCGAATTTCCCCGGTATGGCAGCACGAATCTGCCGAGCAGCGTCGTCCACTCCGTGACGATGTGCTTACACCGACTATGTCCCGACCAGCAGACGCCGCAAGTCGATCAGGGCCCTTTCGCCCACAATCGCCAGCGCCATCCGCGCGATCCGCCGCGTAGTTTGCCCTGCTTCGCAACTCGTTTCGTTACCGGAGTCGCGCTCTACGGTGCTCGATCTTGCTGAGGTCCAGTTACAAGGATCGCTTCCAACTCCTCGAAGGTGACGACGCCGTCCTTGTTGAGGTCCAGGGCCAGCAGTCGCTTCCGCCATCGGGCGGGGATCTCGGCGGTATCGAGCGCGCGGTCACCGTTCTTGTCGAATCGCTTTGCTCCCGCGATCAAACGTGCCTTGGTGCGCGCCCCGACGCCTTCGGAGGATGCCGCGACGTGGGCCGTGTAACTGGAACCGAGTACCGCAAGGTCCGCTTCTTGCACCGGCGTGGCGTTGAAGATGAGCGAGCCCATCTCGTCGCTCGTCTGCTCGCCCCAGGTCACGCGCTGCGGCGGTGTGTACGGGTTGTTCGGGTTGCTGGCGCTGTTGTCGTAGATCAGTTCGCTCTCGATCCGCGTTCCCTTCGGTAGTCGTACCGGATTGCAATAGTCATAGCGAAGCTGCCAGTTGAAACTCCACGCCGGAATGTCGAGCAGGATCCGCTCGCTTCCGTCGGGAAGCGTCGCGACTGCCCGCGCGGAAACACAGACGGTATGGGCATGAGCCCAGACGCTCACCAGGTCGATGTCGGCCGGAATTGTCCACGCATCCTGCAGCGTCCACGCCGGATCGCCAGCGGGAATGTCAATTCCCGCGAGTCGGCCGAACGCTGCGGGCAACTGGAACTCGACGAGCGTGCGTTCGGGCTTCTTGGCGCAGAACCACATGCCGACACGAACGGTCACATCCTCGGCCTTGCCGCTGGGATGGAAGTGAACCTGCATCACGAGATTGCTGCCCGCAGGCACTCGCTGGCCAAGGTCGAGGGGCATTCGCTGTCCGCGCATCCCGACCGCCCAGCCACCAAGCGACGTGCCACGATCACTTCCACGTTCTTCGTTGCTGTCGTCCAGAAAGAACAAAGCGTGGTGCACCACCGCGGGGGCGTTTGACTGGACGTCGATGGCGCTGAGCCAGCGCTCGGACTCGATGTTGAGCGGGATCGTGAAGTACTTGTAGATGTCGCGCCCGCTCGCGGGCACACGGAAGCTGTCCTTCGTTTCGACCTCAATGTCGGGAACTCCCAGCGACCATGTACTGCTGTACGTGGGAGGGCTTGGTGCCTTGGAGAGTTCACCCGCCGGCGCATCGCCCTCGGCCCACCGCATCAGGGTGTCCATCTCGGGCTGCGAGAGCTTGCGAGCGGCACGAAAAACATCGCTCCCTTGCGACGACGGCCACGGCGGCATCTGCCCGTGTTCAACGACGGCCGCAATGGTACGGGCCTTTCGCTTCGCGTCGTCGTAGGTCAGGAGAGAGAAGGGCGCGCCACCACCCGGTCGATGGCAATCGCTGCATCGGGCGTGCACGATCGAAGCGACATCCGCCGACCAGGTCGGCGTCACCTCCGGTGGCGATCCAAAGCCTGCGTGCAGCACGACGCTCATCCGCAGGACCGCGGCAAGGGGAGCCATCATGCCTCACACGGTATCGACTGCCCGTTCAGAGTTCGAGTGTCGCATCGAAGCCGGAAGGGTTGGTCTTTCCGTCGTCGAACGGACCATGAAGAACGCCGGGCCTCCTTCGGCAAAGAGGGAGGCCCGGCGGGTGGTGTTGCGGT
>JBBQCR010000036.1:0-14648 GCA_038318935.1 Phycisphaerales bacterium | reverse complement strand
GACGCGCTTTCAGATGCAGCTCATTCCCGAATTCGTGCCCCGCGAAGGTGCCGACGGCTGGCAGATCTCGAATCCGCCGATCATGGCCCTGGCTCCGCTGAAAGCATCGCTTGATCTCTTTGACGCTGTCGGCATGCGGCGACTGCGGGCGAAGAGCCGCGTGCTCACCGGCTACCTGTGGTGGTTGCTGCGTGAGATGGCGCCAAGCACATCGACATGGCAGGTCGTCACGCCGCACGACACCGAAGCTCGCGGCTGCCAGCTTTCGATTCTCGTCAACGATCGTCCTCGCGAGCGATTCGAAGCCCTGCGAACGCATGGGGTGATGTGCGACTTCCGCGAACCCAACGTCATCCGTGTGGCACCGACGCCCTCCTACAACACCTTCCTCGACGTCTTCCGCTTCGCGCGGATCATGTCGTCGCTTTCTGACTGAACGGTTCATCTATGGCGCGTCGCGTCCTCATCGTCGGTGCCGGTCTTGGCGGTTCGCTGCTGGCGGTCTATCTGGCCCGCGCCGGTTGGGACGTCCAGCTTGTTGAACGTCGCGGCGATCCCCGCGCCAAGAACTACGTCGGTGGGCGCTCGATCAATCTCGCGATCTCGGCCCGCGGTATTCACGCCCTTGAACGGGCAGGACTCGCGGCAGAACTGCTTGAGCGCGGGATCCGGATGCCCGGGCGGATGATCCACCCGATTGTCGGCAGCCCCGCTTTTCAACCGTATTCCAGCGACCCGAACCGAGCCATCAACTCGGTCAGTCGTTCGGGATTGAACATGATGCTGCTCAACGCAGCGTGTCGTGAAACAAACGTCGCGGCGAAGTTTGATTTGCGTTGCACAGACATCGATTTCCATGCGCCGTCTGCGACCTTTGTCGACGAGAGCGGAGCGACGCACCGCTTCGACGCCGACCTCATCGTCGGAACCGATGGAGCGTTTTCAGCGGTGCGCTCCGCCATGCAGAAGACAGAACGATTCGACTACAGCCAGAGCTATCTCGGCCATGGCTACAAGGAACTCACGATTCCGGCCCGCGCGGACGGCTCGTTCGCGATGGAACGCAACGCACTGCACATCTGGCCGCGCGGCGGTTCGATGATGATCGCCTTGCCGAATCCCGATGGATCGTTCACCTGCACGCTGTTCTGGCCCTGGGACGGGCCTGGAAGTTTCGCCGAAGTCCGCGGCGATGAGGTGGTGCGTGCCCACTTCGAGCGCTTCTATCCCGACGCGCTCGCCCTCATGCCGACGCTGCTTGACGACTTCCGAAACAATCCTGTCGGCTCGATGGTCACGATGCGCACCGATCCGTGGCATCTCAACGGCAAGGTCGCACTCTTGGGTGACGCAGCCCACGCCATTGTTCCCTTCTACGGTCAGGGGGCGAACGCCAGCTTCGAGGACTGCGAAGCACTGCTCGATGCGCTGAACGCGTCGCCGCGCGATCAACGCGTGGCGCTGGACCACTACCAGAAACAACGCATCCGCAACGCCAACGCCATCGCCGACATGGCCCTCGCGAACTTCATCGAGATGCGCGATAAGACCGCGTCGGCGTCATTCCGTTGGAAAAAGCGGATCGAGCACGGACTGCACGGTCTGATGCCGAACGTCTATCTGCCGCTGTACGACATGGTCAGCTTCAGCACCATCCCCTACGCCGACGCGCTTGAACGGAGCCGCCGACAGCAACGAGGACTCATGATCGCCGCAGGTCTTGGCATCGCGGCGATCGGGATCGGCGGGCTCGCGGGACTGATCTGGCTGTTGCGGTAGTACGATGCGACCATGGCAACGAGCAGCACGAATCTGCGCGACACCACCGGAAAGCCGCGATGTTCGCATTGCGGTCAGGACCTGACCGGCGTCACCGAAGGCAACAAGTGTCCCGAGTGCGGGGGCTTGCTGATCGACGTGCTGGTGCGCGAGGGTGGTGCCGGGATGCGCTGCAAGCGATACAAGTCGAAGGCCCGGGTCATGGGGCTTCCCGCGATCAGCATCGAGTTCGGTATCGGTCCGGATGGCAAGCAGGGACACGCGAAGGGCTGGATCGCGATAGGCGATCGTGCGACGGGCATCGTCGCCATCGGTGGATCGGCGCGCGGCATCTTCGCCGTTGGTGGCGCGGCGATCGGCTGCTTCACATTGGGCGGATTCAGTGTCGGACTCTTCGCGGCGCTGGGTGGCTGTGCAATCGCGCCGCTCGGACTTGCTTGCGGCGGCGCGGCGATCGGCATGTTCGCGGTTGGTGGCATGGCGATCGGCTTCGCTTCGACGGGCGGGTTTGCCGCCGGGTACTTCGCGTGGGGCCCTGGCCCCGGCGCAACGCGAGCCGTGCACTCGCTCTTCATGCGCGGCGGAGCCAACGCAGATCCGGCCGCAAAGAGCTTCTTTCAATCCATGTCGTGGCTCTTCGGGAATCCCTCCGAAGCCCCGGCGATGATGAAAGCGATGGTTGTCGCGATGACCACGATTCTCGCGGCAGGCGCGGCGCTGGCGATGCCGGGACTTCTCGCGTGGTGGCGTGAGAAGGACGACGACACCAACCCCAAAAGCGGCACGGGAGCCGCGCGGTGAGACGGCTCTTCGACATCACTCCGCCGATCACCAAGGATCTCGCCGTCTGGCCCGGCGACACGCCGATGTCGCGCGAAGTAGTCTGCGAGATCGAACGCGGCGCCACGGTGACGCTGTCAACGCTGCGAGCGACCGTTCATCTCGGCGCCCACGCCGACGGTGCGAACCACTACGGCTCTGGAGCAGCGCCAATCAACGAACGTCCGCTGGATCGCTATCTCGGCGATTGTCAGGTTGTGCGAGCGATGGTCGCCCGAGGCGAGCGGGTGCGAACCGAGGATCTCTCGATGCCGATCACGGCTGAGCGCGTGCTCATCGTCACCGGTACCTATCCCGATCCGACGCGCTGGAACGACGACTTTGCGGCCCTCGATCCGGCGCTCGTGGACGCGCTTGCCGATCGGGGAGTCATGACCGTGGGCATCGATACGCCAAGCGTCGATCTGTTTTCGTCGAAGGATCTGCCCGCGCACAAGCGGTTTCTTGCCCGCGACGTGGCGATCCTCGAGGGACTGCGACTCGAGCACGTTCCGACCGGCCACTACGAGCTGATCGCTCTGCCTCTTCCGCTCGTCGGCTTCGACGCAAGCCCGGTGCGGGCGATCCTGAGATCGCTCGAATAGCGGTGCGATTCAGATCGCCGCGATAGCTTTGATCTCGACGGCGATCGGCGTCGGAAGGGCGTTGATCTCGATTGTGGTTCGTGTCGGATTCGGGTTGGAGGGACCCGCGAAGAACTCCGCGTAAATCCGGTTGTAGGTCGCGAAGTCGTTCCGCATGTCGGTCAGGAAGATGGTGACGTCGGCTATGGCGCTCCACGGCACACCGGCGTCCTCGCAGATCATCCGCAAGTTCTCAAAACAGGAGCGGCACTGGGCCTCGATGTCCTTGGCGGAGACCGAGCCGTCCGCTGCGAGCACTACCCCGGGAATCTCCTTGGTGCCTCGCTTGCGGGGACCGACGCCCGAAAAGAAGACCAAATTGCCGACTCGCTTCGCGTGGGGATAGGCGCCGACCGGTTCCGGGGCTCGAGACGAATTCAGATCGTGCTTGGACATGGGACGTTTTGTACAGTTCCTTCCATGATCCCGTCGGACCCCGTCATTGCCGTCGTTGGTGCCACCGGCGCCGTCGGCGAAGAGTTTCTCTCGATTCTCGCGGCTCGCCGCTTCCCGCATCGCTCGCTGCGCCTGCTGGCCAGCCGTCGCTCGGCCGGGACGGTTGTTGACTTCCAGGGGCGCAAACTCCTGGTCGAGGAATTGAACGAGGACAGCTTCAAAGGCGTTCACATCGCCCTCTTCAGCGCCGGCAAGGCGGTCAGCAAACACTACGGACCGATCGCCGTGAGCTCTGGTGCCATGGTCGTCGACAACTCCTCCTGCTTTCGCATGGATCCGGCGTGCCCTTTGATCGTCCCGGAGATCAACGGAGACGTTCTCGACGCGATCACCAAGCCGTGCATCATCGCCAATCCGAACTGCTCAACCATCATCGCGCTCATGGCAGTCTCGCCGCTGCATCGCGCCGTCGGCGTCGAGCGCATGGTGGTCAGTACGTACCAGGCGGCAAGCGGCGCGGGCGCTGCCGCGATGCGCGAACTTGAGACGCAGGCTCGCGAGTTCGTCGCCGGCTTCGCGTATTCAACGGCCATCTTCGGCCGTCAGTATCTCTTCAACGTCTTCAGCCACAACTCCGCCATCGGGAGCGACGGCTACAACGAGGAGGAGAAGAAGCTTCTGCTGGAGACACGAAAGATCTGGAACGACCAGAAGATCCGTGTCAGCGCAACGTGCGTTCGCGTGCCCACGCTGCGGGCCCATTGCGAATCCATCAATCTCACGTTCCGCGGATCCTTGAGCGAAGCCGATGCGCGGGCGATTCTCGCCACCGCACCGGGAGTGCGAATCGTCGACGACCGTGTCAACAACAAGTTCCCTGAACCGATTGACGCGTCGGGCGGTGACGACGTTCTGATCGGAAGGATCCGGGCCGACATCAGCCAGGAGCCGGGCAAGGGACTCGAGCTGTTCGTCGCCGGTGACCAACTGCGGAAGGGTGCGGCACTCAATGCCGTTCAGATCGCGGAACGATTCGTACTGGCCAAAGCCCTGGCCTGAACGATCGTCCTTCAGAGCGTCAAACGGTCGCCACAATTCTGATGGCTTGGGTCGCAATCTGCAGCGCGGCCCGGGCGTTTGCATGCGCCCGGGCTAACTCCTCCCGGGCGAAGCGATGGCGCAGCACGAGACTTGGCGCGCCGTCACTCTCAGATCGTGCGGAAGCTGGCTACGAAGGGACATCTTCCGCACACGCCATTTCGTTGGCCGATGAAGCCGAGCGCGACGCACGCTCGGCTTCATCGTTCTTGGAATATCGCCATTGGCAGCACGCGGCCGATGCACCGCGCAATTGCACTGCCGAAGGCTCTCATCGCGATTCATCGCAAACTTCTCGGCCGGTGGATGACTTCCGAGTCCACCGCGGCGAGGATGGCACCATGAATGCAGCCACTCCGCTCTTTGCAATCCTCTTGCTCGTCTGCAGCGGTGGCCCCGCTTCCCAAGCGTCGCCGCCGACCTCGCCACCAGTTGCCAATGCTGCATCGACCTATCGCCAGGCGTCTGACTGGTGGAAGTCCTCGTCGCAGGGCGACGCGCCGTTACTGAGCGCCGAAGAAGTCATGCTTCTCGACAGCGGATTCGAGGGTCAAGTAACGCCTGAGATCCGCGCCGCTCTCGCCAAGGCACGGCCATACCTTGACCTCGTACGCCAAGGCGGACTGACGCCGACTTGCGACTTTGAGTTGGACAAGTCGAAGGGCTTTTCGCTGTTGCTGCCCCAACTCAGTCAACTGCGCCAAGCGGCGAGGATACTCAAGCTCGACGCCAGCGTGCGCATGCTTGACGGTGACATCGATGGAGCGACACAAGCCCTCACGGCAATCGCCGGCTTCGGGTCGCATGTGCGCAACGACGGACTCATAGTGTCGAGTTTGGTGAGCGGCGCGATTCTGGGGGCGCAGGACGATGCAGTCGACTCGCTTCTCGGAACAGGCGCGTTGCGGCCCGCCGATGCCGATGCGCTCGCCAAGTCGATCGAGTCGCTTCGAGGTCCCGATCCGATTGGGCTCCAGAATGCCGTGCGCGAAGAAGGCCGCTTGGCTCGCGCGTCGCTCGAGACCGCCATCAACGGAGACGACCAGGCACTGACGCGGCTTGCAGGTGAGCTTGGCTTCGAGGAGATCCCGAATCCAGAAGAGATCCTCAATCCGGAGAAGCTCCACGGCCAACTCGATCGGATGGACGCTTTGTACGGGCAGTTTGCCACGGCCCTTGCCAATCCCGATCGCGATGCCGCTCAGGCGGCGATGGCAGAGATCTCTGCTCGCGTCGATCGCGGCGATGAAGGGCTGCTCGCACAGATGCTCATGCCCTCCGTCGGCCGCTCCGCGCTCGCAATGTGGAAGGTGTCGGACATGCTTGACGCTCGGTACCGAATGTTGGACGACATCCGCACTGGAAAGGTGCCTGCGTCACGCTATGCCAACGCTGCGATCCCGTATCTGCGCGCCGGCAAGCTCGTTGAAGGAATGCCGCTCGAGCGTCAGCGCGAGATAGAAGCGGCGCGGGTCGCGGGAGCGGCGCTCGATCCGTCGGCGCTGGCGGCAGCACGGCGCGAGATCGCGGCGATGCGCGCGGAGCTGCGGGCGTGCTTCGTTGAGGCCAGGGACCGCGGCCGTTGCGATTTCGGCGTAGCACGTGTGCCGCGGCCAAATCTCTATCCGACGTATCTGCTGACGCTACGTGGTGCGGTACGAGTGTTGTTCACCGACGCCCTCTTGCCCGACGCGACGACGGGTGCGACGACGAAAGGCGAGCCGCTCACCGAGCGACCCAACCGCCAGGGCGATGCACCTCCTTTCACCGCCGAAGAAGCGGTAGTGATGGCTCTGCGCTGCGTGAACCATCTCGCGATGGATCCCGCGATCGGACACTCGTTCATTGCAGCGTCGATCCTGCGGGAGACAGCGGCGGTGATCGAGGAAGCGAAGCGACGCAACCTGCTCGACGCCGAGGCCGTCGCAAGGATCGCTGCGATTGCCGACACACTCGATCGGACGGGGCCACTCGGATTCAAGGCCGCTGTCGAGAGGGACCGCGAGCGACTGTTGATGCAGTACTCGGTCTGGGGATTCAACGATGGGGCTAGCCAAACGATCCGTAAATCGGATGCCGCAACAATTGCGACTCGTGTACTGTCGGTCCAGATTGCACGTGAGGTGTGGAGTGTTCCGCAGGAGGAGCGCGAAGCGCGACTCCGGCTGCTGGAAGGCGACGAGCGATTCGCCGCCCCGCTGCTGGGTTTCGGCGACCTCGTCACGCTGGATGGACTCCGAACGATTGGAACGCAATTGCTCGTCGTTCGCGAGCGATTGCAAGAGAGCGACACGAGGCCAAGCGTCTCGGACGTTGGCCTCGATAGCCTTCCGCCCCAACCGTTCTGCGACGTCAACGTGCGCGCCGCGGAGACCACAGCGCTCATCGGAGCGCTTGATGAGTCGTTGGCGCAGAAGAAGCCCTGAGCGCCACGAAGTACCGAGACGCCGGATCGCGCGCACCAGAATCGCTTGCACTACTCTCCCCTCCGCGATCCGCACCAACTCTGGTCACGGCACCTGCGGGAGTTCCTTTCATGCGTCGTACCAATTGTGGCGCTACGGAGCGCCACAATTGGCTGTTAGCCGGGACAGTTGCCCCACGCGCCAAGCAGGATCGCCAAGTCCGTCCCTCCAATCGTGCCGTCACCGTCGACGTCGGCAGGGCAGCCGACGCAGGACGACCCCCAGGCGCCGAGCAACGTCGCAAGGTCGCTGCCGTCAATCGTGTTACTTCCGTTGAGGTCGCCCGGACAGATGGACCTTGGGACGCTGGTGATGTCGAGGCAAACTTGCCCAAGGGTGCCCGCGTCGATCGGCACCAGATCGCTGACGATGAGCGTCCAGGTTCCCGCAGGCTCGAGCGAATCGAACGCGACCAGTTGCTCGAGCGGACGACGTTCGCCGCTGATCGCCGTACCGACCAGTTCGCAGGTGCTCTCAGCGCCGAGGAGAAACGCGTCGTCGAGTTGCACGTCGATGCCATCGGCCCCGCATCCCCACGGTCCGGGGAAGTTCGTGAGACTCGGATAGCCCGGGCGATCGAGCAGCACGACATCGAGACCGGAAGGATGGCGGAGAACGACGCGAAGATCGCCGACCCATGGATGAGTGATGACAAGCGACACGCGCACGTTCGTAATCGCCCGCGCACCGCCCGGCGCGGTCACCACGATCTCGCGCGCCAGACTGCCCGAACCGTCTGGAATCGCGTCTGCGCCGCCGCCCGAGGGAGGGATGCAGAATTGATCGGCAACGGTGTGTGTCGCGAGACAGAAGATCGTCGCGCTGATCAGCGCGGTAGCGAGTACGGCTCTGCGATGTTTGTGCGTCACCATGGCGTACACCTCAGCGGGCTCCTGTAGCGTTCATCTCGGCGTTTCGCGTCGCGTCGTTGTATTGCGGCGGGTCGTCCATGCCCGTGGTGTGACACCAGCCCTGCTTGTGACCCATGTTGTTGGCACCGGGAAGTTGTCCCTTCACCTTCTCGACGACCCCGTCATCGGGATTGCTCAGAAAGAGATCGGAGATGAGATCGCAGTAGTCGTAGGAGAATGGAATATCGAGATACTGCGTCGTCCAGTACCAGACGTTGGCCCGTGCCCACGTCGGAATCGTGGAGAGCCACAACGAAGCGCCGTCGTAGGAGAGGTCGAAGACCGATCCGCATCCAAATCCGAAGATCTGTCCGAGGATCGCGAGGTTCCCTGCGAGCGGCGTTCCCTGATACGGACTGCCGACTGATTGGAGTCGGCGCGTTCCCGCAGTTGCCGCGTCCGACCAATTCAAGCCACTCCAGTAGAAGGTGTAGAGATGGAGACTTGCGAGGCCGCCCTGGCTGTGCGCGACGACGCCGAAGCTCTTGAGCCCTGCGCTCTGGGCGAGGATCAATTGCGCGAACTCGTCGTTGCTGCGGGCGGCTTCCGGGTCGAGGAAGACGCTGACGGGTCCAGTGAATTGCGACGGCGGAAACGTCACGCCGCCAGAGCAGTAGCCGTGCACAAGCATCAGAGCGTGACTGCCGCTCGGTGGCGCGTCTTGAGCGATCGGAGCAACCTCGATCGAGGCAGCAACCGCGTGGCCGCCCGGACGACCCCCAAGGAGGACGGATTCCTGCGCGGCCGCGAAGGGCAGCGGTGACGGAGCGTCACCAAGTGGAACCCTCGCGACGACATCGAGTGGGACCAAGGTATTGCGGTCGTGCATCCGGAGGTTTCGCAGTTCAAGCGAGCCTCCGCTGACGCCTGCTCGCCCAAGCCAACGGCGATCGAAGACGAGCGAAGGCTGCCGCTGGGGACCGGTATCGCACAAGTTTGCGAGCCAGCAGACGGGCTGCGCGACTGTTCCTTGCACCGACCACACTTCGGCCGCGATCAGCACCACCTCATCAGCCGCCGGTGCGTCGAGGGGACAGACGATGCGGTCTCGCACATCATCGAGCTTGGTGCGCAGGGCGGTTCCCGTGAATCGGCCACCCGCAGCCGCTACCGCGGCAAGCAGCGCGCAACTCCGATCGACGATCCTTCCATTCACACCGCGCACTTTCGCCCGAACCATGACCAGATGGTCCCCCGCTTGCTCGGGGACGAACACGATTGCCGCCCCCCGTGCGTCGCGCTCGTCGCGAACGAGGTTACTCCGCAGCGTCGCGCCGTCTTGACGGCTTACCTCGGCGACGAGTTCCACGAGCGTTGCATCGCTTTCAACATCGATCGTGATTGGCGCTCCGGCTCGAAATGCGAGGTCCCGCCAGCGCACCCGGAGTTCGGTCGCGGGGTCTCCCACGCCATCCTGCATCGGCTGGCCGACGATGACCACTCCTCGTGTCCCGATGGCAGCGGGCGGGCCTGTCAGCACCAGTCGCCACGCGCCTTGGATGGCATCCAACACATCCAACCGCTCGACCGGATGTCCAGCCAGCGCAGTCCCTCCGACCAGCGCCCCCAGGTCACCCACGCGATGTTCGACGATCGTCCCTAGATTGCGCTCGCCGTCCGACGCCATGCTGTCATAGACGACATGGTCGGCGGGATCGCTCAGCACAATCCGCCATCCTTGCGATGCGACCATTGCGACCGCGAGAGACAACCGACCGCCGGGATGGTTCACGGTGCGGTCCACGACTGCCGTCCCCTGCATCGAGCGACTCGCCGTGACGTCCTCAAGGGAATGCGTCGAGCGATACGTCGCGGGTTGGGGCATCGACAGGCGTCCACTGCGAATGTCCTCGGGCGGCGCAGCCAACTCCCGGGCGGCCCACTGGTCACCTCCAGCAATCGCAACCGTGTCGAACCGCGCGGGGGACAACGCAACCGCCCAGCTCAGCAGTCCCGCCCACACTCCTCTCAGCATGCGATTCCACATGCGGGTCAACGTACCGCAGCACCACAGCGCTCCCGGAAAAAACTGCAAACTTGCTCGCAAAAAGCTCCGCAGTTCTTCACTCCGCTGCGCATCACCACCATGATCGAGCGTGATCGGATCCATGAAGGCTGTTGCGGACCGTGATGCGAAGCGACTGCCATCATTCGTTACGATTCGATCATGTCGACCTCGCACCCCACGACATCCGATCCATCCTCCGGCCACGCCGCCGACATCGTCCTGCAACAGGAACGCACACCGGACGGGATCGTGTATCTCACTCTCGTGCCAAATCCGGCGAAGCCGCGCGGCGGCGTCGTCGTCCTCGACGGCTGGTTGATCGACCAGTTGCTGCGCTTCTTCGACGCCCTTGCGAAGGGTCCCAAGCCGACTGGCTTCGTGCTGCTTTCTGGAAGCCCTCGGGTCTTCGTCGCTGGCGCGGACTTGGCCGAGATCGACGGCTTGGACGACGCGGGTCTCGATCGATACCTCCGCAAGGGCAGCGAAGCATTCGGCCGCATCGCGACCCTCCCCTGTCCCTCGGTCGCTGCAATTCACTCCAGCGCGCTCGGTGGCGGCCTGGAGATCGCGATGCATTGCGACGCTCTGATCGGGCTGGCAACCCCGGCAAGCGAGAAGCCCTACCGCGTTGGCCTGCCGGAAGCCGTTCTTGCGATCTGCCCGGGGTGGGGCGGAACGCAGATGCTCCCCGCCCGAATCGATCCCGCGACCGCGATCCGGGCGACGGCCTCGGGGGAGACTTGGAAGAGCACCGAAGTGCCGGTTGGACTCTTCGCGGCGACCGTCGGGACCGCGAACGAGCTCCGCGAGGCGGCCGCCCGCTGGATCCAATCGCACCCGCGGACGACTTCTCGGCCCCACCCGATCGCCATTGATGTCGCGTCTGCCGAACGAGTACGCGCCGGCTTGAGCGCGGTCCGCTCTACACTCTCTGCTTCCCCCGCGGCGCTGGCCGTGGTGGACGCCGTCGAAGTGGGACTCCGCGACGGTTGGAACGCCGCCGTCGACGCGGAGCGACGGCACCTCATCCGACTCCGGCACACCCCGGAGGCGCGAGCGAAGCTGGAAGCCTTCTTTGCGAAGGGCTGACGCAACGCTCGCAGTCGGTCTCTGCACTCCTTTTTTCCAGTCAGGAACTTGCCATGAGCACCGCGAACCTCGCGAAGGATCTCAAGAACATCTCCGAGAAGGATCGAAAGCAGATCGAGCAGGCCCAAGACATGCTCGGCCCGGATCCGACGACGATGGGCTTCCTGAAGAACGTGTTCTGGGGCAACTTCCGCGAAGACCTTGTCTTCCCGTATCCGACAACCGCCGCCGATGAGTCGGCCCGTTGCGACCAGTTGCTGGCCAAGCTGGACGAGTACCTCCGCACCGAGCACCCGCGATACGAGATCGATCAGAAGCAGGAGATCCCGCAGTGGGTCATCCAGAAGCTGTTTGATCTCGGCGTCCTCGGCATGACGATCCCGAAGGAACACGGCGGCGGCGGCTTCGGCATCTCGAGCTATAACCGGGTGCTGCAACGGATCGGTCGCTATTGCGGATCGACTGCGGTGCTCGTGTCGGCCCACCAGTCGATCGGCTGCAAAGCGGTGATGCTGTTTGGCTCCGAAGAGCAGAAGAAGCGCTTCCTGCCGCGCATGGCCAAGGACACGTTGAGTGCGTTCTGCCTCAGCGAACCGAACGTCGGATGCGACGCCGGTGGTCAGGAAACTCACTGCGAACTGTCGGCCGACGGTTCGCACTACATCATCAACGGCGAGAAGAAGTGGGCGACTTCGGGCGCGCTCGCTGGCCTCTTCACGGTCATGGCCAAGCAGATGGTCAAGGACAAGGAAGGCAAGGAGAAAGAAGTCGTCACCGCTCTCATCTGCACGCCGGACATGGAAGGCGTGGACATTTTCAGCCGTAATCGAGCCAAGTGCGGCATCCGCGGAACCTGGCAGGCCCGCATCAAGCTGACCAACGTGAAAGTGCCGAAGGAGAACCTTCTTCACAAGGAAGGCATGGGCTTCAAGATCGCCATGACCTGCCTGAACTTCGGTCGCTGCACGCTTTCCGCCGGCATGCTCGGCGGAGCGTCGTTCGCGCTCGAGCAGGCCGCGAAGTGGGCGAAGTATCGCTATCAGTTCGAGCGCCCGCTCGGCGAGTTCGATCTGGTGCAGGAAAAGCTCGCCCGCATGGCCGCGTACGTCTACGCGATGGACGCCATGCTCTACATCACAACCGGCTTCCTCGATCGCGGCGACTCCGACATCATGCTCGAGACCGCGATGTGCAAGATCTTCTGCAGCGAGTTCGGGTTCCGTACCGTCGATGACGCGATGCAGATCATGGGCGGCGAGTCGTACATGACCGAGAACGACGTCGAGCGCATCTGGCGCGACAGCCGTATCAACATCATCGTCGAAGGCTCGAACGACATCATGCACTCGTTCGTCTTCGCCTACGGCTCGAAGCAGCTCGGCGAATGGATGCTCGGCCTGAAGAACAAGCCGACGAAGAATCTCGCCGCAGCGATGCAGATCGGTGCCGAGCTCTTCCTCGGGATGCGCCGCAGTCCGCCGACGTTCGCGAACATCCATCCGAAGCTGCAACGTCCTGCGAGCGAACTCATGCTCCGCATCCGCGAGCACAGCCACGCCGTGAAGATGGCATTCAAAGAACATGAGGAGAGTCTGGTCACCAACCAGATGATCCAGGCGCGGCTCTCGATGGTCTGCCTTTGGATTCACGCGATGACCTGCAGCCTGAGCCGGCTCGACGCCAACATCCGCAGCGGCCTTGATGGGACCGATCTCGAGTACGAGATGAGTTTGGTTGAACATCTGTGCGCCATCGGCAACGACGAAATCGTCAAGGAGCTGCGGGCTCTGCACACCCATACCGACGCGTCGATGCGACGGGCGGCGAAGAACGTCCTGAGGTGGGCGGACTCGCTCCCGCAGGGCCGTTACGACATCCCCGAGCGGACGCCCGACCAGTCCGCTCGCGGCAAGGGTCGCAAGGAGAACGAGACCGAGATTCCGCAGTTCGGATCGGGCTCGGTCTACGTGGGCTCGATGTCAAAGCAGAAGGTCTGATCGTCCGCGAGAATCGCGTGCGAACGCGACAATCGCCAAGACGAAGTTGCTACTCTGATCTCACACTCCCTCGTGCCGTCGCGAGGGAGTTTTCTTACCGCACACTGCACCCTCGATCTCGCACCATGAACGTCCTCGAGCAGATGTCGTCGTACGGCCACGAGCGCGTGGCCTTTCACCAGGATCCCGCGACCGGCTTGAAGGCCATCATCGCGATCCACTCCACGGTCCTCGGGAACGCCCTCGGCGGCACCCGTCGCTGGTGCTACGCGACCGAAGACGACGCGCTCTTCGATGTGCTGCGGCTCTCGGAAGGTATGACCTACAAGGCCGCCGCCTCGAACCTCCAGATGGGTGGCGCGAAGTCGATCATCCTCATGCCCAAGCCCGGCCACCAGCCGACCGAGGCCGAAGCCCGCGCGATGGGACGATTCGTCGACACCATGGCCGGCAAGTACATCGCCGCCGAAGACGTTGGCGTGAGCCCGCAGTACTGCGACTGGATGGCGATGGAGACCAAGCACGTGATGGGCGGCAACACCGTCTCGCACGGCGGCGATCCCTCACCGTACACCGCTCAGGGTTGCTTCAATTCGATGAAGGCATGCCTGGCGTTTCTCGGAAAGAAGATCGACTTCTCAAACCTCACCGTGGGCATTCAGGGCGTCGGCGCAACCGGTTACCGCCTTGCGAAGCTCCTGCGCGAAGCGGGCGCGGCGGTGCTCGTGACCGATGTGCATGTTCCGACCGTGAAGCGAGCTGTCGAAGAACTCGGCTGCGTGGCCTTGGGCAATGACAAGAATCTCTTCGCCGAGAAAGTCGACATCATTGCCCCGTGTGCCCTCGGCGGCATTCTCGACTCGAAGACGATCGAGAACCTCAAGTGCTCGATCGTCTGCGGAACAGCGAACAACCAGCTCCTCGTGCCGGACACCGATGGTGCGAACTTGAAGAAGAAGGGCATTCTCTATTCGCCCGACTTCGTGGCCAACGCCGGCGGACTGATTCGACTCGCGGGCCTCTATCTCGGCTTCACCGAGGCCGAGCTCGACAAGAAGGTCGAGCAGATCGAGCAGACGACCCTGGCGATCTTCGAGGAGTCGAAGTCGCAACCGTCTACGTCGGTTGCGGCGGTTGCGTATGCGAAAAGGAAGATCGCGGCAGGACCGGTGAAGAAGCAGCAGGCGGTCGGCGCTCGCTGATTCGTTTGCACTGAATCATCGACTTCTGGTCATCGACTTCTGGTCATCGACAAAGGTGCGAACCGCATTGGGTTCGCACCTTGTCGTATCCCAGGTAGCCGCCGCGAGATTCGTAACTCTCGCTGGACCGAATGCCAACTCAGAGTACTCTCCCTGCATGCTCCGGACCACACTTGTCGTCACTCTGGTCGTCACCCTGGTCGCCGCTCTCGCATCTCCGACCGTCGCCGACTGGTCCAA
>JBBQCR010000035.1:0-14960 GCA_038318935.1 Phycisphaerales bacterium | reverse complement strand
CATCTGGCCGGAGCGTTCAGCTTCACCGACGGTCTGCGGCTCGTCGCCACTCGCGGGCGTCTGATGCAGCAGGCGGCCGACGCGAGCAAAGGCGGCATGGTTGCCCTGATCGGCGCCGACGAAACCCAGGCCCAGGCAGTTTGCGACGCAGCGGCGCAGGACGAGGTGCTGGTCTGCGCAAATTTCAATGCTCCGGGACAGATCGTCCTCTCCGGCCATGCGGCGGCGTGTCATCGAGCGGTCGAAGTCGCGAGCGGAATGGGATTTCGAGCAGCCCCGCTCCAGGTTGCGGGGGCGTTCCACAGCCCTCTCATGGCTCCGGCCGCCGAAGGACTGGCGAAAGCGCTCGGAGATGTCGAGTTCCGCCCGCTGACGGCCGATGTCTGGTCGAACGTCACCGCCCGGAAGCACGACCGAACAGCCCCAGAATCCGTCAAGAAGCTGCTGGTCGAGCAACTGGTCAAGCCGGTACGATGGGCTCAAAGTTGTACGGATTTGCTGGCGACTCTCAGATCGACGTCGATGGACGTCGGAACTCTGCCGCAAACTCCGATTCCGTTTTGGGAGGTAGCTCCCGGCTCGGTACTCAAGGGACTCATGCGGCGCATCGACCGCACGTGCGAGGTGAATTCGAATGATCAAGCAACGCAACAAGTGCACGCAAAACAACCGTGAGACTCCCGCCCGAGCGGGCGCACTCGTGGCAGCCACCGCTCTCTTGGGGGCCTCGCTCCTGACCGGCTGCTCCGATCCGCCACCCCCGCCGCCACCACCGCCCGCGGTCGTCAAGGCTCCGCCCCCACCGCCACCGCCGGTGACCAAGATCGCCGACCTCATGGCCCGCCTCAACATCGACGCGCGGGTCAATCTGCCCGAAGACCGTGCGCCTGCTACCGATGCCGAGCGCATCGCCGTGCTCACCGCGTTTGACGCGTTTGCCCGCGGCGATAGTTCAAGGCTCAAGAGCATGCTCGCCGCGCCTGATCAGGCCGAACTGGACAAGCTCGTCGCGACCGGCGGCTGGAAGAGCAGCACCGAGAAGATCAGCAGGGTCGACCTTCGATGCGGCAAGGCACCGACCAACGATGCGTGCGTCCTTGCGGTGTTCCACGTCGATGGAAACTTCGAGCCGCAACTCTGGGCGTACAAGGTGACGCCGACCACCGCTGAGTTCGAAGCCGTCGCGACGCCGCCCAACGTGATGAATGTTCTTTCCGGCGAGGACTGGATCACCGCGTGGTACAGCCTCTGGCAGAAGGATCTTGAAGTCGCGCAGCGCCCCGACGAAGAGGTCACGATCCCCAAGAAGGATCTCACCGAAAAGGAAGGCGACGCGGGCGAGGAGTCGAGTGCACCGTCCATCGCTCCAGCAGGCGCCCCGCAGGGACCTGGCAGCCCGGGCAAGCGCATGCCAGGCGCACCGATCCGAGCGCCGAAGCCTGGCTTCAACTGAGTCGATCGCAAGACATCCGACCGCTAACCGCTACAATCCCGCCCGCCCAAGCTGATCGCTCGGGCGGGTTTTTTCATCGCGTTCTGTCCCTTGGGAGGGCCGAGTCATCGACCGTCGAGTCGCCATTGTCACCGGAGCAAGCCGTGGAATCGGCCGCGCAATCTCCAAGCGCATGGCGAAGGACGGTCGGCACGTCGTCGGCATCTCGCGATCGCTCTCGTCGCTCGAAGAACTCGCCGCTGAGATTCGAGCCGAAGGTGGATCGATCGAAGTACACGCCTTGGACATCGGCGATGGCGACGCCTTGGCTGCCCTGATCGAGAAGGTCGCCGAGTCCCACGGGCGTCTGGACATCTTGGTGAACAACGCGGGCATCACCAAGGACGGCTTGATCCTTCGTATGTCCAACGAGGACTTCGACGGCGTGCTGAACGTCAATCTGCGCTCCGCGTTCATCGCCTGCCGCACCGCTTCACGACCGATGATGCGCGGGAAGTTCGGGCGCATCGTGAACATCGGAAGCGTTTCCGGGGTGACGGGCAACGCCGGACAGGCGAATTACTCCGCCGCGAAGGCTGGGCTGATCGGCCTGACCAAGACCATCGCCAAGGAACTGGGACCCAAGGGAATCACGGCCAACGTGATCGCCCCCGGCTTTATCGAGACCGACATGACCGCGAACCTCGCGGGCATCATCAAGGATCAGATTCTTCCCCAGATTCCGGCTCGTCGGATCGGACAGCCCGACGACATTGCTGCCGCCGTGAGCTACGTTTCGTCCGACGAATCCGGCTACCTGACGGGTCAGGTCGTGATCGTCGACGGTGGGCTTTCCATGTAAGCCCTCGCGGAAGGTGGGTATTCGCACCGTTGCATCCACTCCCTTTCCGCAGCGCCCCGTGTTTCCGTTATGATTCGCCCCCCTACCGGCCCGCCCGCTGGCGAGCCGCTCATACCCGGAGAAGCAGCCGTGACCGAAGCTGAGATCGAAGCCAAGGTAATTGACATCGTCGCCGAACAGATGGGTGTCGACCGCAGCGAGATCACTCGCGAAACGAGCTTCACGAACGACCTGAACGCCGACAGTCTCGACACTGTCGAGTTGGTGATGGAGTTCGAAGACGAATTCGACACCTCGATCCCCGATGATCAGGCCGAGAAAATCCACACCGTCGGGCAAGCCATTGATTTCATCAAGGCGAACCTGAACAAGAATCCGGCCTGACCTTGGATCGGCCAGACCGCGATCGACTCCCGCCGCCTTCTCCTGGCCTCGCAGGGCCCGAAGGCTGCATGGCTCCACTCCGAACGCTCCAATGAGGACGCTGCAGCTCCGCCGCGTGGTGGTGACCGGCCTTGGTGCCATCTCCGACATCGGTCTCTCCGCTCCGGCGATGTGGGAGGCGATGAAGGCCGGCAAGTCAGGCATCGCGCCGATCGGTGCCTTCACGCAGAACATCGAGTGGACGGTTCGCTTCGCCGGTGAAGTTCGCAACTGGGAATGCACATGCGTTGATGGGCGTGAGCAGAAGCGGATGGATCGCTACTGCCTGCTCGGCATGGCCGCCGCGGAAGAAGCTGCTGCTGACTGCGGCATCGACTTCCGCTCCGGCGATCCCTATCGCCGCGGCGTGGCGATCGGCAGCGGTATCGGAGGCATCCTCACGATCGAGGAAGGCCACACGAAGCTCATCAAGAACGGCCCGGGGCGCATCTCGCCCTTCACGGTGCCGCGGCTCATGGTCAACGCCTGCGCCGGAAACGTCTCCATTCGACACAACTTGAAGGGCGTGAATACGGCGACAGCGACCGCCTGTGCGACGAGCGGCCACTCCATCGGTCATGCCTTTCACTTCATTCAGCGCGGCGACGCCGATGCGATTCTCGCGGGCGGCTCCGAAGCGGCGGTCGGACCACTCTGCATTGGCAGCTTCGCGGCGATGAAGGCCCTCTCCACACGGAACGACGATCCTGAGCGAGCCTCGCGGCCGTTCGATCGCGATCGCGACGGATTCGTGCTCGCGGAAGGTGCTGCTGTGATCGTGCTGGAGGAGCTGGAGCACGCCAAGGCCCGCGGTGCGAAGATCTACGCGGAGATCGTCGGGTTTGGCGTCTGCGGCGACGCGTACCACATCGCCGCTCCCGATGAACAAGGCGCCGGCGCCCATCGCGCCATGCAGATGGCGATGCGCGACGCCGAGATCAACAACGATCAGGTCGGCTACATCAACGCCCACGGCACGTCGACGCCGCTTGGCGATGCCGCCGAGGTCGTCGCGGTCAAGCGACTGTTCGGCGATCAGGCGAAGGCCAGTTCCGGCCGTCTGGCCGTCAGCTCGACGAAGTCGATGACCGGCCACTGTCTGGGTGCAGCGGGCGGCATTGAGAGCGTCGCGACGATCATGGCTTTGAAGGAGGGCGTGCTGCCCCCGACGATCAACCTCGACAGCCCGGATGATGGCTTCGACCTTGATTTCGTCCCTTGGAAGCCGAAGGAACGAAAGATCGAGTACGCGCTCAACAACACGTTCGGCTTCGGCGGGCACAACGTCAGCCTGATCTTCAAGAAGTTCTGACGGCCCAGTACCGCGTTCGCCTCTCGTTCACGCTGGGCTGACTCTGGCACGCTTCTCCCCAAACACCCGCACCGTTGCGGGTGTTGTCGTCGTGTCGGACGACAACTCGCAGTCCTTCCCGTTCCCATTCACCCTCTCACCCGTCCTTGCCGATAACCCCCCTTATGCCTGCTGACCTCTCTTCGATCCTACGACTGGAAGTACCGGTCATCGTTCAGATTGCGGAGCGGGACATGCCCGTCGCCGAAGTTGTCGCGATGAACTACGGATCGATCATCGAGCTTCCGCGCAACGTGACCGACCAGTTGGACATCCTGGTCAACAACAAAGTGGTCGGGACCGGCATTGCGGTGAAGGTCGGTGAGCACTTCGGCGTTCGCGTGAAGACCATCGGCAACCTGCGCGACCGACTTCGCGCACTCGGCGACGCCCCTTCCGCCTGAGTTCTTCCGTTCCGGCCACCACTTCGATCCTCTCGCGACTCTACGCATGCCCCGCAACATTCCCGTCGGCAACGGTGAGATGCTCGTCGCCTTCGACGACCTGTACCGCATGCGCGACCTCTACTGGCCGCGCGTTGGTCAGCCCAATCACACCTGCGGACATCCGCAGCGCTTCGGTATCTGGGTCGATGGACAGTTCGCGTGGGTGGACGATGCCGGATGGACGCGCGATCTCCGCTACAAGACCGACACGCTCGTCACCGAGGTTCGACTCCGACACGAGCAGCTCGGAATCGAGTTGCTGTGCAACGATGCGGTCGACTACTGGAGTCCGGTGTACTTTCGCAAAGTGTCCGTGACCGATCTCTTCGGCCGTCCGCGTGATGTGCGCATCTTCTTCCATCAGGATCTCTCGGTCGCCGAGACACCGGTCGGCGATACGGTCAATTACGACCCCGCCACGGGTGGACTGATCCACTACAAGGACACGACCTACTTCCTGATCAACGGCTGCGACACGCGTCGATTCGGTATTGAACACTGGGCCACCGGACAGAAGCGCATCGGCGATGCCGAAGGCACGTGGCGCGACGCGGAAGATGGCCTTCTGTCGCGACACGCGATCGCACAGGGATCAGTCGACTCGACGGTCGGGCTCAATGTCGCGGTCGGACCGTGGGGCAGCGCCTGCTGCTGGTACTGGATCGCCGCCGGTCACGATTACGCGACCGTCAAGGCCCTGAACGAGAAGGTGCGTGAGAAGACGCCGCAACGCATGATGGACCGGACGGAGGCGTACTGGCGCCTGTGGGCCTGCAAGGAGCCGGTTGATTTTTCGCCGCTGCCCGAGCGGATCCGCGACATGTATCAGCGCAGCCAACTCATCTTGCGCACGCAGATCGACAACGGCGGCGCGATCATCGCCGCCAACGACCACGACATTACGCACTTCGCGGGCGATACCTATTCGTACATGTGGCCGCGCGACGGAGCGCTGGTTGCATACTCGCTGGTTCTTGCGGGACACAGCGAACTGTCGCGGAACTTCTTCCGCTTCTGCGAGAAGGTGATCGGGAAGGAAGGCTACTTCCTCCACAAGTATCACCCTTCGGGAACGCTTGCTTCAAGCTGGCATCCATGGATGCTCGACGGGCAGAAGGTCCTGCCGATCCAGCAGGACGAGACGTCGCTGGTCATCTGGTCGTTGCGTCGGCACTTCCAGGTCTTCCGCGACGTGGAGTTCGTCAAGAGCATCTACAACCCGCTGGTCATCGAGCCGGCGCAGTGGATCCTTCGCTACCGCGACCATCACGGACTTCCGCAGCCCTCGTGGGATCTTTGGGAAGAGCGCCGAGGCGTGCATCTTTTCACGGTCGCTTCAACCATCGGTGCGCTGAAGAGCGCAGCGGCCTTCGCTCAGGACATGGGTGCATTCGATCGCGCCGCCGAGTTCAATGAAGGCGCCGAGCGCATGCGCGGGGCGATGATCCGACACATGTGGGATCCGGAGACGAAACGCTTCGCCCGGATGGCCACTCCGCAGCCGGACGGCTCGTACAAGCTCGACATGACGCACGACGCGTCGGCCTATGCACTGTTCGCGTTTGGTGCCATGTCCGCTGCCGATCCCAAAGTCGTCAGCCATATGGAACAGTTGCGCGAGCGCCTCTGGATCCGCACCGGGATCGGCGGCATGGCCCGCTACGAGCAGGACTACTACCACCAGGTCGAGCGGCAGAACACCGCAGAAGTCCCCGGCAATCCGTGGGCGATCTGCACGCTCTGGTACGCCCAGTGGATCATCGAGAAGGCGACGACCGAGGAGGAGCTTCGCGAGGCTCTGCCCTTCATGGATTGGGTGCTTTCGCGATCGCTGGCATCGGGAGTCATCGCCGAGCAATTCGATCCCTACACGGGGGCCGCGATCTCGGTGAGCCCGCTTACGTGGTCGCACGCGACGGTGATGATCGTGGTCATGAAGTACCTGCTTCGACATGCCCGGATCACTGGCCGACCATCGGGATGCCTGGCTGAGCTGAGTCTGTCAGCGGTCGCTTGACCCGCTGTAGCGGAGCGGACGCTCTTTCGAGCACCGGTGGCGCACAGCCACCGAGTCCGCGATACCCTGCCCGCCGCGATGTTTCCGGTCGTGCAGCGTCTCCTACGTCCCACCCAGACCGCTGAATCCGCTCCCAAGGGCTTCCCGAATGTGCCACCGATGAATGCAACGGATCGTCAACGGGCACATGCGATCGACGCGGTCACCCGAGCGTTGGCCGAGTGGACGGCAGACCTGCACTTTGAGCAGGACCCGACCATGGACGCCCGCTACGGAGACGATGGCCTCCGACTCTGGAAAGCAGAGATCCGCCTGCGACTGCAGCATTTGGCCGAAGCGATCGCCGCCGACCGTCCCGCACTCTTCGTGCAGAACGCCATTTGGTCCCGCGCCGCGTTCCTCGCTCGCGAGGTCGACGACAGCGACCTCCGCCGGAACCTTGCCTGCATGAGAGAGATCTGCAACGAGCAACTCGCCAAGGACACCGGGCCTACCGCTGTGCGCTTCATCGACCTTGCCACGGAGGCGATTCGCAAGCAGGCCGAAGAGCTGCCGAGCGAGATCTGTCGCGAGCGACCCAACGCAGCCCTTGCCCGGCTGTATCTCCTGCACCTCTTGCAGCGCAACCAGGAACAGGCGGCGAACCTCGTCTTCGAGGCGGCCCGCGAAGGCAAACCGATTCCCGAGATCTACGAGACGATCATCACCCCGGCGTTGGCGGAGATCGGTCGGATGTGGCATCTTCAGGAAGCAAGCGTCGCAGACGAGCATTACTGCACGGCGGCGACACAGATGATCATGTCCCAGCTTCGAGCCCGCATGACGCGCAAAGCCGACAACGGTCGCCGCCTGCTCGCGCTGTCTGTCGGGGGAGATCTGCACGATCTTGGCATCCGCATGGTCGCCGATATCTTCGAGATGGAAGGCTGGCGTACCGAGTATCTCGGTGCCAACATGCCGACGGTGGAGGTCCTCCGCACGCTCGAGGATGAGCACGGCCAAGCCGCCTTCGATCTCGTTGCGGTCAGTGCAAACACGACGTTGTCGGTGCGTTCGATCGCCGATCTCATCGACGCAATCCGCGCTCATCCGACCTCCAGTCACGTTCCAGTGCTCGTTGGCGGGGCACCGTTCCGAATCGTCGACGATCTCTGGGACGTTGTCGGCGCCGACGGTTTCGCCCGCGACGCGGTCAGTGGATTGCGAATCGCCGAACAGCTCGTCAACGCGGTCTAACGGTTGTTGCCGCGCTCCAGAGCGGCCGCGCGCCCGGCAATCCTGCAGACGAGGGTCGCTCTTCGTCCTGCAAAAAGTCCACCGACCCGAGTCCCCCTCTCCCCAGAGGTCTCGGGCCGATGGCCCATCAGGAGATGATATTGATGCGTCGCATCGCGCCGTCGCGGAATCAGCAGTTGCCCCAGCCGCCGAGAAGAATTGCCAGATCCGCGCCACTCACGATGCCATCGCTGTTCAGATCCGCGGAGCCGCTGGTGCCCCACTGACCGAGGAGAACGGCGAGATCGGCTGCGTCCACCTTGTTGTCGAGATTGATGTCACCGGGGCACGTCGTCGTACAGCTCACCGAGAACGTGCCGCTGCCTTGAGCGGTCAGATAGCCGCCGATTCGAATGCGGAAGCACTGTCCGCTCGTCACAGGAACGGTCACCTTCGACAGGGTGCCACAGCCAGAGAAATCATCGTTGCAGGCGAGAATCGTGCCGAGATCGCAGAAGAAGAGCGGCTGTCCGCCGAAGCCGCATCCTTGATAGATGCCCAAGCGCGTGTCGTAGTCAGCGCTTCCGCACATCGACACCGTAAGGGCTCCGGTACACGTCGCCACGTAATCGAAGAAGACATCGGACTCGATCTCGTCGCTGCCGAAGCTCATGCACTCCGGCTCGGCCGGACCGGTCGTCGACGCACCGACGGTGCTGAACGCCCAGATTCCGTTGGTGATGTCGGTCGGCGGATTGAGGAACGCACAGCCATCGTTCTTCAGGGCACGGTAAAGAAACGCCCGACCCGCGGCGGTGACACGCCCGACCTGGGTGGACGGCGCTCCAACGATCAGATCGGGAATGCCATCGTTGTTCACGTCGCCGCTCGCATCCAGCGAATCTCCGAATCGTTGGGCGGTCGTACCGGGCGCGTTCTTCGTCGAGATGAGCGAGCCCGACGCGCCAGAGAACGAGTAGATACGGCCCTTCTCCGTCGCGGAGACGTCCTCGTAAGGTGCACCGACATGAATGTCCTGCACACCGTCTTCGGTGATGTCATCAGAGACGCAGACGAAGAAGCCGAAGCTGCCGGAGTTCTCGGGATCGGTCGAGTTCAACGTGCGGATCCAGTTGCCGGTGGCGCCGGAATGGACATGGACTTGTCCAGAGTTCACCGCGGAACCGTCGGGCTTTTCGTTGTTCGCGCCAATGACGATGTCCCCGCGCCCATCACCCGAGACGTCTTTGATGCCTGCGACCGATGCTCCGAAACGGCCGTCCGCCTGCTGATCGTGCGACAAAAGCGTGTCGTACAGCGCGCCGGTAGCGCCGTTGTAGACGTAGACGCGACCCGCTCCGGTCATCGATCCGCTGCCATCCACCTCCGGAGCGCCGACCGCGATGTCGCCCTTTCCATCACCGGTCACGTCGGGCAGACCGGCGACGGAAGTACCGAAGGAGCTCGGATTGCCAGCGGGAACAGGACTGGAGAGCGTCTTCCACAGCACGCCGTTCTTCGCCTGATAGACGCGCACGTTGGCATAGTTGCCGCTGCCTGAGTATCCGATCGCCAGTTCCGGCAAACCATCGCCTGTGCAATCCGGCACCAGCGAGAGTCTGCCGAAGGAGCGGTAGTACCAACCGTTCAGGTGGTAGATCTGGGCGCCGTTGCTGCCCGAGTACACATAGAGATCGCCTTCAACGCCTGCTCCCTGATTCGGGGCCGCGATCGCGTAGTCGGCGCGACCGTCACCATTGATGTCGCCCAATCCGAGCACAACCTCACCGAACCAACCGACGACTTCGGGTGATGGCGAAACGTGGGTTCGCAGCAGAGCGCCTGTTTTTCCGGAGTAAATGTAGACCCGCCCAGCCTCGTCAGTCCCTGTGATGTCCTCGTCGGGTGCGCCGACGGCGACATCGGCATAACCATCGTTGTTGATGTCACCAATGATTGCGACGGAGTCTCCGTACTCGCCACCGCCGGTGGGGAAATCCGTATCAAGCGTGAGCGTGTCCGCTTGAACAGTGAGGGCGATGAACGAGACGAGTGTGGAGCCGAGGATGATGTTGAAGCGCTGAGTCATCGTGAATCTCTTGGTGGTGGTGGTAGCCGCCGTAGAAGAAGGCGTAGACCCGCGTCCTCGCACCCGACTTCTTTGCCAAGAACCATGCAAAAATTGAACCGGGCCGGGCAGCGTTCCGATTGCTGCCCGGCCCGTTCTCCGGAGTAGTCGTCTCTCTGTCCGCCTTTCGGACACGGCCCCCACGCCCCCAGCAGGATGGCCAAGTCGGCTGCGTTGACGACCCCGTCGTTGTTCAGGTCGCCGCTCCCGGGTCCTCCCCACTGTCCGAGCAGGATCGACAGATCCCCCGCCGTCACCAGGCCGTCTCCACCGAGCGGCACGATGTCACCGACGCACTGTCCGGTCGGCACGCTGTTCGGATCGGCCGGGTTGCTACCGGCGTCGAGTTCGTCACGATCGAGGTATCCGTCGAGGTCGCGATCAATGCCGATTCGGATCTGTGATCCGAGCGGCACCAACGTGTAGGTCAGTTCGCTTCCTGGTGCGGCCATCGCCAACAGCGCGGCGGGAGTCGGAAGCTCGTTGGTCCGATCGGACTGGAACAGACCGCCGACCAGTGTCCAGCCACGATCGATGCCTCCGAGGCGACCCTTCACGATCAAGCCGCCCTGATTCGAGTTTGCGAATCCGATGAGCTGGTTGATGCGTGTCACATCGTCGCCTGCACCGCCGCCGTTACTTGCGGTGGTTTGAGCGCCGATGCCGGCGAAGGTGTCGACGGCGAAGCTCAGCATGTACGCCTCGACGTCACGCCGTGCCTGCTGGCCACCGGGTCCCGGGCCGAACTGAAAGCCCACATTGAGGAGTTCATTCAGCGTGAAGTGCTCGCCGTCGTGATTAAAGCCGAAGCCTCGATTGCCGTTTTGCGATTGGTGACTGGCGCCGGTCTTCTCGTGCATGTTGCGCAGTTGCGCGACCTTGCGGTTCTGCGGCTCCGGTCCGAGCGGAAAGTCGATCTGGTTGTTGGTGCCCGAAGCTGCAGCGTGGCAACCGACGCACGTGAGCCCGCCCGGAAGCACCGGTGAATTCAGGAAGATGTTTCGTCCCGTCACCGCGTTGCCGGTGCCGTTAGTCACTGGCAGCGACGTCTTCAGCGAGCCATCGAGATTGCGGTTGGGATTTGGTGGATAGGTAATCGTCGCGACATAGTCGATGAGCTGCTGCATCTGGACGTCGGAGATCTGCTGATCGGCACCTTGCAGCGCCGTGTATGCGATGTTGAAGTCAGCAAGTCCGGTCTTCTCGCCGCGCCAGTGAAACGGTTCGTTGCCGATGATCCCCTGAAGCGTCTGCGTGACCATCGGTCCCTTCATCGGGTGCCACGGCGCGCAGTTGCCAGGCGGCGGACCAAGGCATTCGCCATTGAACGCGAGCATCGACCCTTGCGGACTGCCGAGATCCCATCCGAGATGATCGGTGCGACCGTCGACGTGACACGATGCACAGGACGCCTGTCCGAGACCCGACGTGAGATGCGTATCGAAGAGAAATGGCCGGCCATCCTTGACCGCGACGGGTGTCGGATCGAAGAAGGGAACACGGGAGGTCTCGAGATTCGTCGCGGTGTTGATCTGCGAGATCGCGCCTTCAAAGCGATTGATGACGTACAGCCGATCGCCTGCGGGACTCATCACCAGCCCCGTTGGTCCCTCGCCGACGGTGATCGTCGAGACCCGCGCTCCCGCGGCATCGAACGCCACCAGGTTGTTCGAACCCATGCCAGCGACATACGCGAAAGCGCCGCTGGGATGCCAAGCGATGCCACGAGGATCGCCGATCGACTGGTCGCGGTTGGGTAAGGATGTCGTGTGGCTGCTGTAGTCAAGATGCGGATTGAGATCCGTAATCGTCGGCGATGCCGGCGCGTTGGCGCCGAACGACGCAACTTCGGAACGGATGAATACACCGTTCAGGTTGTCCTCGAATCGCAGATCGTTCCGGGCCTCCGTTCCGATGACCGTCACCGTGCCGTTGGGAGCAACGCCGACTGATGCGACTGTGGTCATCAGTCCGCTGGCGTAGGTGACCGCCAGCGTCGAAGCATTGATGATCGCGACATCGTGGTCGTGAAGATCCCACGTGATGAACTGCGACCAGTTGGTGCCGTTGCCGTCGCGCCACAGTCCGTCCGTACCCTTTCGAGCAATGTGCGAGACCACCGGCGGTGCCGGCAGATTCTGGGCGATTGGAGGCGAGAACGTCGTGCCGTCATTGGGCGGTGGATTCTGACCACCGAAGGGTCCGCTCGCGTTGTTCACGCTGGCGCGTGAGACGAGCGTTGAGTGATTGCCGGATTCAAAGATCGCCGCGTACACCTTTGTGCCGTCGGGACTCACGTCCAGCGACCTGGGATCTTCGCCTTGAATGGCGACGTTGATGCCCCCGACCGAAGGATTCGTCGGATCGAGTACCAGCACGCGATTGAGTTGCGACAGCGTGACGAACGCCCGCTGCGGTCGTCCTGCGAAGACGACGTCGGCCGGTTCATCGCCGACATTGATGGTGCGCACCACGCGCCCGCTCACGAGATCCACCACACTTACCGAATCGGAAATGTGATTGACGACCCACGCTTCGTTTTCTGTCCGAGCTCGCACTGAGACGGGATCAAGTCCCACCGGAATGCTCTTCATGTGCAGCGGCGAGGCGCCGGAGACATCGAAGATCTCAAGTCGATTGTCAGCGGTGTTCACCGCGAGAAGCCGTGTGCCCGAGGGGGTCAGCGCCACCGGATGGACATGCGGCGATTCCCAGTTGACGAATGACTGCGCCTGTGCGGTGCCCGCGATCGCGAGCGAGAACACCAAGGAGGGCAGGCTCGATCGATTCATCAGCGTCCTAGTGAAGTGAAGCGGTATCGTCGAAAGACGGCCGACGGACTACGGAGACAAAGAGGCAACCGAAGGGGTCGAGGCAGATGTGGTTCGAATCAGACAGGGGGCGAGGTGAACACATCGAGGTAGAGGCAGCGATCTACCCGAGACGCGAACAGCACACGAGTTCGCATCCCTTCTTCTCGGCCCTGCGCAGTCTCTGAACCCACCCAGCCGTTCGACCGGATCTGTCGACTCCATGTCTCCGTCAGGCCGTTGGCGGCGGGCAGCGAGGTCAATCCTCGTGGTTGAGTCACCGCGAGCGACCTCGTTGTCCTGAGGGTGATAGGGTGCACCTCCCTGCCGCATCCCCGCGACCTCGCAAGATCGTCGGATGAATCTCGTTGGGGAGCTCGCGTGCGAATTGATCGTGACCTAGATCTCGCGGCATGCATCGCCGGGCACAAGCCCGCGTGGGACACGTTCGTGCGTGCGTCGGCGCCAGTGGTGTACGCAGCGGTTCGTCGAGCCCTCCAGCGATGCGGCACCGCTGAAGACGTCGACGATCGCGTGCAGGATGTCTATGTTCGCTTGTTGCAGCGCGACGCCCATCTGCTTCGAACCTTCGACGCCACGAAGGCATCGCTGGCCACGTGGCTCACGATCATCGCCCGAACAGTGGTGCACGAGCATGGCAAGCGCCGATCGCTACCAGTCTCGCAGTCCGATACTTCCGAGATCACCACCGGCGACGGACCGACCGAACGAACGCGAGCGGATCTTCCGTGGTCGGTCCTCAGCACCCAGCAACGGGCGGTTTTGCGGCTGTTGTTCGACGAAGAGCTCTCTGTCGAGCAGGTCGCTGCGCGGTTGGAGATCGCGGCTCAGACCGTTCGCAGCGCCAAGCACAAGGCGCTTGAGCGATTGCGGACAGAACTTGATCGACTTCGCGGGGATGCGACACGCGAGGCAGACCTATATGGAAGGGACGACTCCGATGAACCGAACTGACTCGACCAGCCCCCCCGACGATGATGCCAACGGGGACGCCAACAGGAACGCCCGCGGTGACCGCGACGATTGCCCGTCCGCGATCGAACTCGCCGCGTGGTGGGATCGTCGCCTTGACGAAGCCCATTCCGATCGAATCGACGTGCATGTCGCCCGCTGCAGCGAGTGTTTGGCACTCGTTGACGATCTTCAGGCGATCGATTCGGACGCCACCGGAGTTCCGGAGCATGTGGTGCTCGCTGCCAGTTCGCTGGTGGCTCCGAGTTCCTACCGCTTCATCGACCACTTGAGCAGGACCCGCCCTCGGACGATGCCCAAGGCCTTGGCCCAGGCTCTCGCTGGAGCCGCGGCGCTCGCCATCGTGTCGGTCGGCTTCCAGATGGGTGGGTCGATCGTCCAGAACAGCAGCGCGACCGATCTGACCTCTGACACGGTCCCGATAGAGACCGATCTCACGTTTGGACTTCTCGATGACAACGCGGCGGAAGCTCCGTCCGACGCGCTCGATCTTGCGACCAGCCTTCTGCTGGTGGCGGTGATGCGATGAGACGATTTCTTCCCGCCGCCTTCGTGTTGTCGCTGCTCTTCAACGTGGCCGTGATTGCCGGTTTTCTGCTCGGCGCACGACCTCCGCACGGGGCGGGCCCTCACGAACCTCCGCGAATGGACCTGAAGCGTGCAATGCGAGCACTCGACTTGAACGAGTCGCAACGCGAGGCATTCAAGAAACTCCAGGACGAGAGTCGCGCGGCAATGATCGGATTCGACGAGGAGGCGAACTTCCTCGAACAAGTGCTCAACGACGAGTTGGCCAAGGAGTCGCCTTCAGGGGAGCGGATCCGCGAGACGCTCGATCGCCAGGCCGAACTCGTCCGTGAACGACGACGCACGCAGGCGGATCTGTTCGAACGATTCCAGCGCGAGCTGACCCCGGAGCAGCGAGCAACGCTTCGCCGCGAATTGGACGGCGGACGACCGAATCGCGACGGCCCGCCGATCAAGCGCTTCGATCGCGACGGTGATGGACGGCTGAACGACGACGAGGCCCGGGCGGCCCGCGAAGCATTCGATGCCCAGCGTGAAGCCAGAGGTCGCGAGCGCCGCGAACCTGGTGAGGCAGGACGACGTCCCGAAGGACGTGAAGGACGTGAGGGGCCGCCACTACTCCCCTTCTTCGACCGCGACGGCGACGGTCGGTTGGACGACAAGGAGCGCGCCGAACGCGACGAATTCGTGCGCACCCACCAGCCTGTGCGCCCGCGCGGACGGCCTGACGCTCCATGAAAGCATGACCAAGCATG
>JBBQCR010000034.1:0-15088 GCA_038318935.1 Phycisphaerales bacterium | reverse complement strand
AGATCGCGACGCTCGAGGCGCCCGACTTGGGCGCACACGCCATGTGGATCGTGGCCTGAGCCAGACTGAGCTGCGCCTCGGGCATCCCGATGCGCTCGACGTTTTGCCAGGTCGCCGCAGCCAGAATCGCCGCCTGCGGATCGGCATTGCCAATGTCCTCACTCGCGAAGATTGCGATGCGTCGGGCGATGAATCGTGGATCCTCGCCTGCGACGAGCATGCGCGCAAGCCAGTAGATCGCCGCGTCGGGATCGCTTCCGCGCATTGACTTGATGAACGCGCTGGCGAGGTCGAAGTGCTGATCACCGTTTCCGTCGTAGACGATCGCCTTGGCCTGAATCGACTCTTCCGCTGTTGCAAGATCCACCAAGAGCGGCATCGCGCGCTCCTCGCTTGTTCGAGCAGCGAGGAGAGACATCACCGCAACTTCGAGCGACCCGAGCGCCCGTCGGGCATCGCCATCGCAGATCCGCGCCCAATGTCGGATCGCATCGTCGTGCACCGTGACATGCAGGGCACCGAATCCCCTCTCGTGGCTGAGCGCCCGGCGCACGACATCGCCGATCTCCTCTTCGCTGAGCGGCTTGAATGTGAACACCGTCGATCGACTGACCAGCGCAGCGTTCACCGCGTAATACGGGTTCTCGGTGGTCGCACCTATGAGGAGGACGGTGCCCCGTTCGACATCTCCGAGCAGCACGTCCTGCTGCGACTTCGAGAAGCGATGGATCTCATCCAAGAAGAGAATCGTCCGGGTGCCGCTGTCGCCCAGACGTCGCTTCGCCGCCTCAACGATCTCACGAATCTCCTTGACGCCGATTGACGCGGCGTTCGCTCGCTCGAAGTGGCTCTTGGTCCGAGCCGCGATGACCTCCGCCAGCGTTGTCTTGCCGGTCCCCGGCGGTCCCGCGAACAACAGCGATGTGATGGCGTCGGCATCGAGCATCCGACGAAGAAGCTTGCCGGGTCCCAGAAAGTGACGTTGACCGGTGAACTCCTCCAACGTCCTCGGTCGAAGCCGGGCAGCGAGTGGTTCGACCGCCCGGCGACGCTCGTCGCGGGTCTCCGCCCAGAGATCGGTGAGAGAGCCAGACACGGAGCCGATCGTAGCGACCTTCCGCAACCCGTTACCCTTACCGGACGGGATCGCTGTCGTCGAACCTTCCGGTTGTTCCGTCCGTACGCTGCCACCCCATTCGCCTGGCTTGGGATCCGACTGCCGTCGCCGCGGTCGGGATGCCGATGACAGGAGTGCTTGGACTTGTCCGATGTGGGGCGAGGGTCGCTCGAAGACCGCTTGCCGGATCTCACCCGGCCCAGCACCGCCCCACCTGATGAAAATCCCGTCACCGACCTGAGGAGATAGCGAAGCATGTGCGGAATCGTCGCCTACATCGGACGCAAACAGGCCAAGCCAATTCTCCTCGAGGGCCTGAAACGCTTGGAGTATCGAGGCTACGACTCGGCGGGACTCGCGATCTTCCCCGACGGTGACAACGCAAAGATCCGCATCGCGCGAGCTGTCGGACGCGTGAGCGTCCTCGAGGAGCAGGTCGAGCGCCACGGCGGGCTCGAAGGATCGCTCGGCATCGCCCACACCCGCTGGGCAACCCATGGTGGCGTCACCGACAAGAACGCCCACCCGCACCGCGATGACCTGAAGCTCGGCCACGGCATCGCGCTCATCCACAACGGCATCATCGAGAACTACTCGGTGCTCAAAAAGTACCTCGAGGAGAAGGGCCACGTCTTCTCCAGCGAGACGGACACCGAGGTGCTCGCGCATTTGATCGGCGAACTCTATCGCGGCGATCTTGAGAAGGCCGTGCAGGCCGCGCTGCGAGAGGTCACCGGCGCCTACGCCATCGCTGTGATCTGCGACAAGGAGCCGAACGTCCTCGTTGCAGCCAGAAAGGGCAGCCCGCTACTCGTCGGTGTTGGCAAGGACGAGTACATCGTCGCCAGCGATCAAAGCGCCATCGTCGCTCACACCACACAGGCATTCACGCTCCAGGACTACACCGTCGCCAAGCTCACGCGCGACTCGTTTCGTACGAGCACCATCGACGACGTACCGGTCACCGCGGAGATTCGCGAACTCGAGTACGACCTCGGACAGATCTCGCTGGGCACGTTTGAGCACTTCATGCTCAAGGAGATCTACGAACAGCCGCAGGCGCTGCGCACGTGCATGAAGGGGCGCGTCGATCTCCGGTCAGGACAAATAATTCTCGGCGGCGTCAGTCAATTCGCCCGCGAACTCGCTCGGGCGAAGCGCATCGTCCTCGTCGGTCAGGGAACGGCGCTGCATGCCGCGATGATTGCCGAATACGTGATGGAGGATCTCGCGAAGATTCCAACCGACGTCGACTTCGCGAGCGAATTCCGGTACCGCAACCCGATGGTTGAAGAAGGCACGGTTGTCGTCGCCTTCAGCCAATCAGGCGAAACCGCCGACACGCTTGCGGCGCTGCAGGAAGCCAAGCAGCGAGGGGCGTTGGCGCTCGGTCTTGTGAACGTCGTCGGTAGTTCGATCTCACGCGAAACTGATGCGGGCGTGTATCTCCGCGTCGGTCCCGAGATCGGCGTTGCGAGCACCAAGGCGTTCCTTGGTCAAGTCATGGTCGCGACGATGCTCGGGCTCTTCATCGGCCGGCGCCGCTTCCTCTCGGCGGATTACGTGCGCGAGTTGCTCGAAGCGATGCACAAGATCCCCGATCACATCGATCGGGTGCTCCTTCAGAGCGAAGACATCAGGAAGGCCACCGCGAAGTACATCGATCGCGAGAATTGGCTGTTCCTCGGGCGCGGCTACAACTATCCGGTGGCCCTCGAAGGGGCCCTCAAGCTCAAGGAGATCAGCTACATCCACGCCGAAGGCATGCCTGCGGCCGAGATGAAGCACGGCCCTATCGCGCTGATCGACAACGGCATGCCGGTCGTCTTCCTTGCGACGCGAAACAGTCAGTACGAGAAGGTCCTTTCGAACATCGAAGAGGTCCGGTCACGCGGCGGCCACGTGATCGCCGTCGCCACTGAAGGGGACGAGAGCATTCGCAAGCACGTGCAGGAAGTGTTCTGGGTCCCCGACGTTCCCGAGCCGCTCCAGCCGATGCTCACCGTTGTTCCGTTGCAGCTTCTCGCGTATCACGCAGCAGTCATGCGCGGCAAGGACGTGGACAAGCCGCGGAACCTGGCCAAGTCGGTGACGGTGGAGTGACCACGCTCGCTGCGAAAGCGATTCAAACAGAAAAACACAACGCCGACGTCCTTGGACGTCGGCGTTGTCGTTTGCACGGTTGATCGGATGGGTCACTTCGTCGCTGCGGGCTTCTTCTCGTCCTTCGTCACATCTTTCGTTTCGGGCTTCGTCTCAATCTTGGCGTCGAGCGCCTTGGTGATCGCGTCACGAAGTTCCTTGCTGTCGGGCGCGACCTTCGAAGCGAAGTAGGCGATCGGCTGTCCATCTCTGCCGATCAGATACTTACCGAAGTTCCACGACGGCAGGCTTCCCGTGCGTGCTCCGAGATACTGGTAGATCTCGCTCTGGCCCGGACCAGTCTTGGTCTGTACCTTTTCCATCAGCGGAAACGTCACGTTGTAGTTCTTCGAGCAGAACGCCTTGATCTCTTCCGGTGTTCCCGGTTCCTGTCCACCGAAATCGTTGCTCGGGAATCCCACGACGACGAAGCCCTTGTCCTTCAGTTCGCCGAACAGCTTCTCGAGCCCCGCATACTGCGGCGTGTTTCCGCACTTACTCGCGACATTGACCACAAGTATGACCTTGCCCTCGAACTGCTTGAGGTCCGCTGGCTTACCGTCGAGCGTCTTTGACTGCATGGAGTACAGGCTGACACCCTTCCACTTCTCGACAAGCTTTGCGTCCTGCGGCGCGAATGTTGCCGCTCCAATGCCAACGAGAGCGACGGTCGCCGCGACGAGAGTTGTTGCGATCTTGTTCATGCGATTGTCCACGATTTTCCTAGTTCTGATGTTGATGAAAGGTCTGTGACTTGGATGCGGATGACGAAGCGTAGGTCGGACCGCTGCGTCACGCGACCGACGCGATCCGGTCCTCCGCATTGGCGAGATCCTGCGCCGCACGACCGCGGACTTTCGACAGCATGGCGATCGCCGTTGCAGCGATCAGCAGAGAAAATCCATCTTTCGGGTCGAGGATCGCCGTTGCCCGGCCAAGTCCGACGACAACGACGATCATGGGTCCAACCGTGAGGCCGGCGAGCGTCAGCCGCAGGGCTCCGAAACCGCTTGCTCGGCCGGACGACCAGTGTCCGAGCCATCCTCCCAGCCACCGTCCATCTTCGGCGATCAGGTAGAAGACGATCGCGAGCCCAAGTGCCAGATCGCGAAATGGCTCGATCTCCAGCATGGACATCGCGACCAGGAAGGGAAGCGCTGCGCGTTGGGCGATAGCAGTGACTGGAACGCGGACCGTCCATCCCAAAGGCAGGCAAAAGAGCGCCGCGATGCTCGCGATCGCCCAGGTCGGTTCAGCGCCGCGCAGCAGCGCCACACAGAGGAGTGGTAGCGCGATCACACTGCACCATCGCGCTATCTGTTCGATCAGTGCAGCGCCGCCCCACACCACCGATCGCGCAATGCGTCGATCCTCGCGAGTGACGCACCACGCGCCGCACGCCATTGCACCTGCAAGCAAGAGCGATGACGGATCGAAGACGCTCGTCCCTCGCCACCACACGAGCAGAGCCACCAGCGCAATCGGCACCGCCGTCGACCACGCGGCATTGAGGAGTGCCTCGACGCGGTGATGTCGACGGACCGGGCTGCGCACCCCCGTCGTCGCGCCGCTGGCGGCGAGCACCGTTGCTGCAGCGACGATCATCGCGATCAGAAGTGGCCTGCGGTGTTGCGCTCGCTCGCGTTCCCAGGCGTCGATAGCGAGGACGCGGCGGGCGTCGATGTCCGCTTCCGCCTCTGTGGTCGACGCGCCATGCGCTTGTGGCACACCAGTAACGAAGGTCAACGCTGCCCGTTCGCGATCGATCACTTCGACAGCGGCGAGGAGTTTCCGATCGCCCTCGAACATGGCGATGTGGAGATCTGGTGCGATGCGCCCGAAGAGCCCGGGGCCCAGCAGCAGCCCGGCGCAGAGGCCGCCGAGCAGCGACGCGCCAGGGCAGCGGAGTCGCCGCAGTCCCTCGGCAGCGCCGACTGCCGTGGCGAGCAGCAACGAAAGTGCAAGGAAGATCGTGCTCAAGGAACCCATGCGTTCTGTGCCGCGTGCCGCCAGATCCTACAGTAGCGACCCTCGCCGACACTCCGTGATCGGTGGGATCCGGAGTCACGCATGCGCCTCATGAATGCAGCCAGTCTTGCAGCCGTCCTCTCCGCCTCCTTCGCGCTGGCGGACGACATTCGACCGTCGCCGTTGGATGCAGCACTTTCTCTGGTCCCCAAGGATGCGATCGCCTTCGTGGTCGTTCCCAGTGCGAAGCGAGCCAGCGACGATCTTCAGCAATGCATCGAGCGCATGGACCGGCCGGAGGCGGCCTTGGGGGGAAGGCCGATCGATCAACTCAAGGCGATGCTCGGGATCAGCGTGTCCTTCGACGATAAGGGAACGGTCGCGATCGCCGCGCTCGCTGCCGAAAGGGACGCGGAACAACCGCGTTTCCTGCTCTTTCTCCCAACGACCGATGCCGATGCGTTTCTCAAAGGCAACCTGACCGCGCTGCCGAACGTGGCGACTGATGCGTTCCAGACCAAGAGCGGCCTCACTGTCTATGCGAAGCCTGCCGGTGCGCATGTGATCGTCAGCAACGACCCTGTCGCGCTGCACGAGTACGTCGCGGGCGAAGGAGTCGGTCCAGCCGTCCGAGCGCGGCTCGGTGAGCGTGGCGCACAGCTCTTGGCGAAAGGCGATGTGATCGCATGGGCGGGCAACGACGCGCTGGAGTCCTTCCTTGGGGTCGCCGCAAAACAGAGCGAGTCCCAGATGCCGGAAGGAGTCCCGTTTGCGGATCAGGCCCGCGCGATGCAGGCTCGCGCATTCGCGCTCATGAAGGGGATCCAGGATGGCCTTGTCGTTGCGGACATTGACGCGCTGGGACTGGGCGTGCGGACCTTCGCAAGATTCTCGCCGATGAGTGAGCTCGCGGCGCTCACCGTCGGAGGCACCAGTCCTGGCCGCACGATGAACCGACTTCCGGCGCAGCCGTTCTACTTGGCGTTCCGCATGGATGTGCAGGGGCTTGGCGGTATCGCTGCGGTCGAGAAGTTGTTGAAGCAGATTCCCGGTGAGCCGGCCTTGCCTGCATGGCTCGCCGGCGCGAAGAGCGATCTGAACGCCGTACAGTTTGCGGTCTATCCGAGCAAACTCGGCATCGCGGCCGGCGGTGTGCTGAACGACGCTCTCCTCTTCATCGAATCGGAGAAGCCCGACGTGGTGCGCGGCGGCATCCGTGACGCGATTCTGGCGACGAAGTCAGACTCCGGCGGGATCCGTCGCGAGCCAACATGGGACGCCGATCGCACCTTGAAATCAGGCGAGTCCGCCGATGCCTTCGAAGTCACCGAGACCGTGACTGCGACGGGCGACGCCGGTGAGCTCGGCGTTCGCCGCGCCATTTCGCAAGCGATCTTCGGCAGTCGTGGATTCGTGGGGTTCGTGAAGCGTGCTCCGGGAGGAATCGCGATGACGTTCAGCCAGCGCGCGGACGTGCTGGATCGAGCCATGAAGATCGGTACGGTTCCAGGCGCCAACGGCAAGTCGCTCGCTGAGGATGGCACGCTGAAGTCCTATCGCAGTTGGCTCATCGAAAAGGCCGACGTCGAGGGCTACATCGGTGTCGGTCAGTTCGGCAAGATGCTTCAGCAGCTCGCGGCGATGGTTCCCGGCGGCGATCAGGCAACTCTTCCGCAGATCCCCACGTCGGTGGAACCGGTGGCGTTCGCCATGGAGATTGATCAGGGCACAGTCGAAACAGCGCTGGTGATGCCGAGCGGTGTGCTGGGTCTGTTCTTTGATGCGGCCAAGCGACAGGTGCGAGGTGCGATTGGGCCGAAGGCAGAGGCGCCCGCTACCGCTCCTGCAGCCAGCGGGAAGTCGGAGTGAGTACGCGCCACGCTACAACGTGGAATCTCGCCCACGGACGCTCCATGGCGTTGGAGCCGTTCGTGATCATGGGAATCGTGAACGCGACCCCGGACTCCTTCTCCGACGGCGGACAGTTTTCGGATCCTTCTCTCGGTGTCGCCCGCGCCTTGCATCTTGTCGAGGAAGGTGCATCCATCGTCGACATCGGTGGCGAGTCAACGCGACCAGGCGCCGCACGCGTTCCTCCTGACGAGCAGATTCACCGTACGTCAACCATCATTCGGCAGACGAGAGTTGCGAGCGATGTCGTTCTCTCGATCGACACGACACTCGCATCCGTGGCGGAAGCGGCACTCGATGCTGGTGCCGACGCAGTCAACGATGTGTCGGCGGGCGGCGACGATCCGCGCATGTTCTCAGTGGTCGCGGAGCGCGGATGCGGCATCGTCCTGATGCACAGAGTGCTTCCGCCAGAGGACGATCGTTACGGTACGGCGTACGCGGCGCCGCTGATCGCGGGCGACGTGATGCGAGCGGTCGGCGACTGGCTGCTGGCCCGTGTCGATGTCGCGCTCAGTGCTGGCATCGAGGCGTCCAAGATCGTGCTTGATCCTGGCCTCGGATTCGGCAAGACCGTGCAGCAGAACTTCGAACTGCTCGCCCGCGTTGCTGAACTGGCCGATCTCGGATTTCCCGTACTCATCGGCGCCAGCCGCAAGAGCTTCATCGGACACGCGACCGGAAGACCTCATCCGCATGATCGCATCGCCGGCAGCGTCGTCGCTGCGTGCGCCGCCGCAGCCGCTTGCCCGGCGATCGTCCGTACACACGATGTCGCAATGACCCGCGACGGTTTGCGAGTCCTGCGATCGATTCTCGCGCAGCAAAGCGAACACTACGACGCCACACGCCTCCGTCAGGCATAGTGCTTGCCGAAGCGATTCGCGATGAAATCCTCGTAGCTGATCTGTTCCATCTTGACGAAGCCGCGCTGCGGGATCTTCCCTTCCATCAGCAGATCAAGCACGGCGCACACGCCGGCAGCGGTCGTGATCTGGATACCCGACCAGTTCTCGTTGTCGATGACCTTGTGGAAGACGGTCTTTGCGTACGTTCGTTCCGTGAGTCGGCCGTGGTACTGGCCGGTGGCGGAAACGAAGATGACGATCTGGTCCTGATAGGTCGTCGGCAGCGCCCGTTCGAAGATGCGTCCGAGTTCCTCTCGATGATCGCGCATCTTCAGATCGTCGAGTAGGAATCGGATGAGTCGATTGTGACCGGGGAAGCGGATCGTCTTGTAGTTCACGTTGCGCACGCGGCCGCGCAGCGTGTCCGCAAGAGTCCCCAGACCTCCCGAAGTGTTGAACGCCTCGAGCTCGACGCCGTCGATCACCAGTGACTCAAGGTGCTCCATCGGCGGCACCATGGTCAGTCGCCCGTCCACCAGCGCTTCGCATGGATTGCAGTACTCGTTGATCAGACCTTCGGTTGACCACGTGAGGTTGTAGCGCAACTGGTTGTCGGGATAGCGAGGAAGAGCGCCGACGCGAAGTCGCAGATCCGTGACATCCTTCATCGGGCGAATGAGATGGGTCGCAACGATCGTGATGAAGCCGGGAGCGAGACCGCACTGCGGCACGAACGCCGTCTCCGCACCGTGCGATAGTTCGAGGACTCTCTTGGTGACAGCGACGTCTTCGGTGAGATCGAGGTAGTGGACCTTTGCCGCGCGTGCCCGCTCCGCGATCAGCGGATTGCAGTGGAACGGAGCACAACTGATGACAGCCTTGGCACCCCTGAGGATGCGATCGAGAGCGGCGACATCGTGGAAGTCGAAGGTATGCGGCTCGATGGTCGGATACGCGGCCTTGATTTGTTCAAGGGCCGCTGCGACCGAATCGCCCACGCGAACTTGATAGTCGCCGCAGGTGGCCAGCATATGGGTGGCCATACGGCCGATCTTGCCAGCGCCAATGATCGCGATGTCGTTCATGAGATGCACAGTTCCCGCGGATTCCGGTCCGGCCCGCCTCCGACAGAGCTTGGGATCTCCAGGAGCTCCGGGCCAAAGGGTGGAGATCGTACGGGAACTGACCAGCGCCCGGCGCGACCCAACCCGCCATCAAGCCCGACGAAGGGGTCTCGACCGCGACCGCTCCCGAGGATTCGAAATCTCGGAGCATGTCAGGACGCTCCGAACACCGCGACTTTGCCCACCGCGACTGCTACGCTTTCCGCTGTCATTCGACTTCCCTCTCGCTCCATTTGGAGGATTCCATGGCTGGTGCTGCGATGACCGAATTTACCGACGCGAACTTTGAAGCCGAAGCCTTGAAGAGCAGCACCCCGGTGCTTGTTGACTTCTGGGCCGAGTGGTGCGCCCCGTGCCGCGCCCTCGCACCGACGATCGAGGACCTCGCCAAGACCTACGCTGGCAAGGTAAAGGTCGGCAAGCTTGATACCGACAAGCATCAGAAGACGGCGATGCAGTTCCAGATCACCGCGATTCCGACGGTGATCCTCCTGCAGGGCGGCGAGCTCGTGAAGAAGTGGGTCGGCAACGTGAAAAAGGACGAGTTCATCAAGGCGATCGACGGCCTCGCCGCCCCCCGTTGATGAGCGGACAAACGATGAAGGCGCCGGTCGGAGGCCGATAAGGCCGACCGACCGGTGTTCTTTCTGGAGGGACCGTGTCGCTTCGCGAGGCCGTTGGGCTTGATGCAACGGCGAGGCTCGGCTACCTTTCGCGGTTCAACCGAGATCGCGGTGCGGGGTCGCTCCCACGCGGCGGTTCGGGACATCTTCAGAGTCGGGCCTGTAGCTCAGCTGGGAGAGCGCTTCCATGGCATGGAAGAGGTCGTCGGTTCAATCCCGTCCAGGTCCATTGTGATCATGACAACGCTCGGCGCATGCCGAGCGTTGTCGTTTATCGCGTCGATCGCGCCTTGATCGCTTTCTCCGAATAGCCCTTGATCCACGAGCGATGGCCGATGCGCTCACCGCTCAGAATCATGGCTCGGTAGATCGCCAGCGCCTTCTCGGGTTCCCGAGCCTTGGAGTACGCCTCAGCGACCGTATCGGCCGCCTTCGCAGCGGTGGCCCGCAGACTCTCGTCGGATTCTGCGAGTTCGATCAGTCGGTGCAGCGGGATTTCTGCGAGGTTCGGTCGCCGCAGCGATGCGCTGACCGCACGTGCAAGGAAGTCGGTGACGCGCTCGCGATCTGCCCGCTCAGCAGCCTTCCACCACTCTTTCCATCCACCGTGCGTTCCCGCGAGAACTCCGATGTTCGCGAGGTACGGCCAATCACCGAAGCCTGCCGTCTTCCCGCTGAGCAGCCATACCTGTCGGCCGAGAAATTCCCGCCATGCGGGCACGAGCGATCCCTTGACCTTCCGCGCGCCGTTCTCGTCGGCAACGGCAGCGAGGAGTGATTCGACGTTTGTCGTACACCATCGTTCGCGCTCTTTGGCGCTGAACGCCGCAAAGGACTTGCTCGACTCAATCGGAGTCAATGCGTCGATCGCGAGTTGCGGCGTGCTTGCTAAACCGGTGATGATCGCCTTCGCCAGTCGCCGCAGTTCCTCGGGCTTCGCATTCTCGCGATGGACGATTTCGTCGACGATCGCTCGCCAGAGGATCAGGTTGCGTGGACACAATTCCGCGACCTCGATCGATCGAACGAGTCGCTTGCTTTCGGCGAGATCTGCAGCTCGCAGCATTTCGAACGCATGCAGCGATCGCAGGTACTCAGGTGTTCGCTGCAGTTCCGATTGCAGTGGGATCGCCACGCCGCGAGCGGTCCAGGGCGACCACAATCCGTGCAGATTCGAGACCGCCCAGTCGTCAGGACCTCCGCAATTGCCGGTGATCCACCGATCGGGCTCGGCCTTCCAACACGACGCGCAGTGGCCTTCCTGACCGAGCGGCTGCGCTGGAACGCCGAACGCCCGCGCCGCGAAGCTACCGAATTTGCTGACGGCACCGCATACGCCTCCGTACTCGAGCATGATTTGCGGCGTGAGCCGCTTGCCGTCGTAGAAGGGCTTGCCCAACTGCACGCTGTGCCCGTTGCTTGGGTTGATGTCGCGATACGCGATCAGCCACATCGCGTTGCCGATCTCCTGCTGTGTGCGGAGATTCTTCCCTTGCGACTTCCCATCAACGGGTGGGAGGTTCGGTAGATGATCCTGAATCCACTTCACGTCTTCGTCGTAGAGCGGAAGGTCGACCACGCGCCGCATCTCCCATGTGGGGAGTTCGTCGAAGCTGGGGAAGAGCGTCTTCGCCTTCCAACTGTCGCGATAGAACGCGTAGCGAGCGACAGGGTCGATGGTCGGCGCGCTGCGGTCGTCCCACTCCGACCACGGGAGGACTGGTGTCGCATGCTCAAGCGCCGTAGCGATCGCGATGCGACGCGAGACCCCTGATTGTGCCGCGTCATCGCTGAGCCAGATCCGATGCAACACGGTCAGCGCTGCGCCCGCATCGTGGGGAGGCGCTCCTGCGTAGAGAAAGTCATCAAGCGACGACTGATCGCCGAGTATCCATGAGAGAAATTCGTCGCCGCGCTGGGCCTTCGAAATCTGGGTCAGTGTTGCGGCAGGAACCGACCGAAGAAAACCAAGCTGCGCCGCGGCGAGCGAGATCGCGGGCAGTTGCACGCGCTGCTCCAGGTTCTTCGCATCGCCTTCACGGGCCAAAGCCCCGAGGGCCTTCGCGAGTTCCGCGCTCAGCGCTGCAGATTCCTGATGCGTGGCGCGATCTCTTGCATGAGCCGCGACCGCCTCGGGCGTCGTGTTGGTGAGCTTCGGAAGATCGGCAAGGGCAGCGCACGCGCAGAAGATCCCGAAGCACTGAGCAAGAAGAACCTGTCGCATCAGCCCTTACTCCCTCGGCCGTAGACCCGCACACCGCTGAGATGCAGGAAGCCCTTCGAAGGCAGTGTCAGGCGCACATAGCGGGCGATACGCGGCGACTCGCCGTTCAGCAACGAGACGTTCCAACGTTCCTTCGGCCCGTCGATCGTTGCGATTTCCTTCCAAGCGATGGCGTCGTCCGAGAGCGAGATAGTCAGCGCCGTTGTCCGAGCGCCGTTGCCGTCCGTGCGGTTGGTGATCGCGATTCCGGTGATCGGCTGCGCGCGTCCGAGATCGACTTGGAGCCACGGACGTTCCTCGTCGGACGTATGGAACGCATAGGGCGCGTGTCCCTCGGCGAAAAGATCCAGATGATGCTCGGGCTCGTCCCAGGAAGAGGTCGAACTCACGCGCGGGAGCGCCTCGCGCGAGATCACGGCACCGTACGTCTTGGCGTCGTTGAGGTCAGCATCGACTGGAACGGGAGGATTCGCAACCAACATCGCGGCGAAGAGCGAGACGAGCAGCATCGGGGCAGTCTAGTACGACATCGCTGCCTGCTGGCTGCAGCCCGCTCGCCCGCACGACGAAGTCAGCGAGCGATGCGGTACTCGTCATTCACCATTCTTAAACTCCACGTCGCCGAGCCGTTCGGGCGGCGTCACGATCAGCGATTCAATCCGACCGTCGCGCACCACACCGTCGAGTGTCGTATTCCTTGGCGCATGCAGTCTGAATTCGCCATCCCAACCCTTCGGCCACGCGGGAAGGAGCAGCAGGCGATCGCCATCGGTCTGGAGCAGCATCGACTGCAGCGTGGAGAGGATCACCGCGCCGTGATCCTGATCGGGAACCCAATCGTAGTTTGGCCCCCAAAACGCTGGGAAGCGGCTCTTTTGATCCTTCATCGACGCTCGCCGCGCGAGCATCGCGGCGGCGTCGTCGCCAAGCCCCAGCATCGCCGCCTGAATCGAGTCCTGACACCAGCCGAGGTTGGCCCGGTTCGCCCGGGCGTCGAAGGTGCGTCGCGCGATGTCGAGATCTGGCTTGCCGACCCCGAAGAGTCGATAGGGAAAGATTGCATAGAGCTCAGGGTTCTCGACATTCGCCAGGCTCGTGAACCGCGCGGCGGGAAGAAGAATCGGTCCGCCGTCGCCCTCTCCCATCGGCACTGGCGGAAGCGATGAGAGTAACGATCGCCACGCGTTGCGACGGGTGTCATCTAGCAGTGTCGCATCGAGCGCCAGCAACTGCGGCAACACGAAACGCAAGCCGGCGATCTCAGGCAGTGGATCGGTAGCGTCGTGCCAGGTTTCGAGCGACGCAGCCGGCTCGAATCGAATCGTGCCGTGTTCGTCACGAGGATAGAAGCTCGCGTAGAACGTGAGGATCGCGTCGGCGAGCGGAAGCAGCGTCGCGCGTGCAAAGGTCGCGTCGCGCTCGTGTGCGTAGCGCTCAAGTGCCAGCGCCAGCAGTTCGATCGATCCGCTGCGGTAGTACCTGATGTAGGGATTGAGGACCACGCCAGGAGTCGCTCCATCGCGCCGCCAACCATACGTCGAGTTGTCCGGCAATCCCCAGAAGAAGATCGTCTCGTGGAATGCGCCACCGCCGGGGGCGACGCGATCTCCCTCGACGATCGCCGAGCGGGCGATGACCAGCGCGAGTGCGTCGCGATACATGCGAAAGAACGCGTCGGTGAGGTCGATGTCACCGGAGGCGAACATCGGCCAATAGGTGAGTCGCGTGTTCTGAAACCAGTAGCCAGGACCCCATTTGCGATAGTCCGGATCGCCCTCGTCGAATCCGGCTCGCGGCATGGTGAAGAGCGAGCCGTTGAACTTGATTGGCGCTGCACCTCGGCCCGCGCACGCGTTCATGTAGCGTTGCAAGTCGTAGGCGCGGTTGACGATTGCCGCGGCAGATGGCAGCGGTTGCGTCTCGGCCACCTGCTGACCGTTGATGAAGAGACGCTTCTGGCCAGTGCGAGGGTCGTAGGTGCCCGCTACGCAGTACCGATTGCTTGGCTCCAGTCGCGCATCGAGGGTCACTGGTGGTTCGCCCGCGATGAATCGCAATGAATTACCGGGGTAGGTATCGAGCACCCATCCGTTGGCGGTGCCGATCGGGGACTTGTCAACGATGCGCCCGCCGCCATCGGCCTGTGTTTCGGGAACGATCCACGCCGCGACCGTCAGCCCTTCGAGGGCATCAAGCGCGGGCAGATCCTCAATACTGCGCGGTCCCCCATCGCGCCAGGAAAGCACGGGGTCCGCGGGCGGGCGCCCGAGGCCAAGCGCCGCCATTTCGTCGGTGCCGATGGCTCGTCTGTACAGAAGCACCGATTCGATGCCGCCCTTGAACTCGTTCCCGCCAGTCGAATCGCTGCCGATGTGCACGGCGAGGTCGTTGACGGGAAGGCGGTAGGACTTGGCGTGCTCGTTCTCTCTCATCCGGATGTAGGAGCGATCCCAGAAGTCCCGCCACCACGCGCGATGCGCTTCGAGCGCCTGCTCGGGAGTCGTTCCGCCAAAGGACGTCGCCAGCGCCCGAAGATCACTTGCAAAGTGGGTTCCGTCAGGTGATTGCCGCGTCAGCGCCCAGATGCTGAGTCGGTGCGTCACCTCGGGTTTGCCCGACTGAAGCGAGCGTTGGTTCTCGACAGCGAGGTTTCGGCCGGTCATAAGACAACCGAACGTGCGACCGAGAATCGGGTCGTGAAACGCAGGCAGGAGTTGCGAGAGACCCTGCAACCAGAAGGTCAGTGGAATCGGTGACCGCTCGTTGCGGTGGTACCAGAGAAGTTCCGCTCCCTCAGCACCATCGATCGGCGCAGGAAAAACATCCGCCTCTGTGACCATCGGCAGCGCGGACGGCAGTCCCCAATCTACGAATCCGATATCGCTCCAGGTGATCTCCCGAATCGGGCGCGGTGCCGTGCGCCATGGATCGATGCTCGCCGTCAGACGGGTTGGTTGAGACGACTCGACATCGACAACGAGCTCCGGACGATTCGCATCGACTCGAATCCGCACGTTCGTGTACCCAGCCTTTGCGGGATCACCGATCTCAATCGCGATTTCACCGCGCCGCAGATCAAGACGCTGGCGAAACGTCCCGTTCGTTGACGGAGGAGGATTGAGTTGAATCCT
>JBBQCR010000033.1:0-15128 GCA_038318935.1 Phycisphaerales bacterium | reverse complement strand
AGGTTGCTCGACTGGTCGTGTCGCACGCCTCGGACGATGAGTCGCTCTTCGAGCTTGCACAACCCCGCGGTTCGACCCGCCGGCTGCTGGGTCGCGGCGACAAGCAGCGCGTGGTAGCGGCGGGTCGCCGCACCGGCGACGGTACCGGAGGCGTAGCCACCGATCCCGTTGGTCACCAGCCACTCGCGGCGGAGCGCGGCATCGAGATCATTGCATATGTGCGGACCCACCTGAACGGGAAATGGGTTGACGACCGATGGGTCAGTCGCCGCCGGAGGATCTGGATTGGTTTGGTTTCCCACGGTGGTCTGTATCGGTCCGGTCGCGCCCCACTCGCCAGCAGAGTACATTCAGGAACCGTCCTCGCGACGATCGCCATCGGGACCGAAGGTCTGGATCGACTCTGGCGGGACGTGGAGGCCAAGGGCCTGCCCGAGAGCGGGCGGAACCTCGGCGGCGGCCCAGCGAAGCCGCACCCGCTCGCCGCTCTCGATTCGAACCGTCACCACCGGCGCTCCCATGGCACTCACGTGACTCACCCGCCCCGAGGCGGACCAGCCCGAAGTCGGGGGCGTGGCAGTCACACGGACCGACTCGGCCGCGAACGCGATCGTTCGAGTGCCGTCGGGGAGGACGTTGAGTGGTCGCCATGAGCAGCCGCGGGCTACCGCGACGTGGTCCGGTCGCTCGAACTCCGCCGCCGTGCCGCTCTGCAACACCCGACCGCCGTCGAGAAAGACGAGCCGATCGGCAATGGCCAGCGCGTCGTCGTGATCGTGCGTGACAATCACCGTCGCCGCGCCGATCGCGCGGTGCGCGTTGGCGAGATCCTCGCGCAGGTCGTGGCGGGTTCGGTCGTCAAGATGTGTGAGCGGTTCATCGAGTAGGAGCATCGCGGGGCGCCGTGCGATCGCCCTGCCAAGTGCGACCCGACGTCGCTCGCCCGCGGAGAGCGTCTCGGGCTTGCGTTCAAGGAGGTGGGTCGCGCCCATGAGCGCTGCTGCGTCGCGCACAGCGGTGTCGGCGTTCGGGCCCGCAATACCGAAACGCTCAAGGCCAGCAAGAAGGTTGCCGCGCACCGTCAGATGTTCGTACAGCGCCCCGTCGTCGAACGTCACGCCGACCCGACGATCCGCAGGGGCCGCACGGGTGATGTCGCGCCCGTCCCAGAGAATCGTTCCTCGCGTCGGCGCATCGAGACCGGCGATCAGTCGCAGCAGTGTTGACTTGCCGGCGCCGGACGGACCGATCAATGCGACAAGTTCGCCGCGGCGCACGTCGAGCGTGATGTCCCTGACGCCGCCGCCGCCAACGAATCGCCGTTCGATCTGCCGCAGCGAGAGACCATCCATAGGTGCACCTCCGAGGTCTGGCGATGCGGCGAGCACTCCGCTGGCGACGATCAGTTCGACTCGCCCGACTTCTCACGTTCGGCGCGCCGCCGCTTCAACTCCGCGTCGATGAATCCTTCAAGCCCGCCATCGAGCACACCCAGCGGATTGCCCACTTCGAAGCCGCTGCGATGATCCTTCACGCGGTTGTCGTAGAAGACGTAGCTGCGGATCTGGTTGCCCCAGTCGCGCGTCACCTTACCGCCGGTGGCGGTGGCGATCTCCAGAGCGCGGCGTTCCTCTTCCAACTGTTCGAGCTTCGCGCGCAGTACCGTCAGGGCCTGCTTGCGATTCTGCGGCTGATCGCGAAACGTGCTCGCGACGACCTGAATCCCGGTTGGAATGTGGGTGACGCGGATCGCCGATGCGACCTTGTTCACGTTCTGTCCTCCCGGTCCGCTCGCCCGCACGAACGGAACGATCTCCAAGTCCTTGTCGGGGATCTCCAGATCGTTCTCTTCAAACTCGGGCGTGACGTCGACGGTGGCGAAGCTCGTCTGCCGTTTGCCTTCCGCGTTGTAAGGAGAGACGCGAGCCAGGCGATGCGAGCCTCGCTCGCAGCTCATGTAGCCGTACGCGAAGGGTCCGCCGATGCGATACGCGACTTCGCTCACGCCGCCGTCGGTGCCCTGCACGCGATGCAGTTCTTCGACCTTGAAGCCATGACGAGCCCAGTAGTAGAGGTACATGCGCTCCAGCATGCGTCCCCAATCCTCGGCTTCGAGCCCACCTGCACCGGCTTGAATTGTCACGTAGCAGCTTCGATGATCGTGCTTGCCGCTCAGGAGACTCTGGGCCTCGACCTGGTTCATCGCGGCAACCAGCGCGTGCAACTGCTCGTCGATCTCCGCGAGGAGTTCGGCGTCGTTGGCTTCCTTGGCCATCTCGTATCCGACTTTGGCATCTTCCAACGAATGCATCGCAGCCTCGAGCGCTTCGGTCTGCGCTCGAAGTACCTTCAGGTCGGCGATGATCTTCTGCGCTTCCTTCTGGTTGTTCCAGAGGTCGGCCGAGTTCATCCGTTCGTCAAGGGCAGCTCGTTCGGAGAGCTTTCGATCGAAGTCAAAGAGAGTCGCGGAGGGTATTGATCCGCGCCTCCAAGTCGTCGATCACCGGCTGGTGAGCGTCGTAGTGCATGGGGCGGAGATCCTACACGAGGAGATCGCTCCCCGCGAGCGGCATGCGTCGGTATTCTCTCGCCCATGCTCATCGCCGATCGCGTCATCCGAATGTCCGAGTCCGCCACCATTGCCGTCGCGGCAAAGGCCAATGCGCTGAAGGCCGCGGGCAAGGACATCATCGCGTTCGGCATGGGTGAGCCGGACTTCGTCACGCCGGAGCCGATTCGCAAAGCGGCGATCGCGGGGCTTGAACGCGGCATGACCCACTACGCGCCGACGCCCGGCGACAAGGCATCGCGTGAGGCAATCGCGGAGAAGCTCGTTCGCGAGAACGGCATCGTGTGCAAGCCCGAGCACATCAGCGTGACCGCCGGCGCGAAGCACGCTCTCTTTATGACGCTGCAATGCCTGCTCGACGGTGGCAAGGGTCAGGAAGTGATTCTTCCGACGCCCGCGTGGCTCAGCTACAAGCCGCTGATTGAGATTGCCGGCGGCCGATGCATCGAAGTACCGAGCAGCGTCGACACCGGCTACAAGATCACTCCGGCAGCACTCGAAGCCGCGATCACGCCGAATACCGTCGGCGTCATCATCAACTCGCCGTCGAATCCCTGCGGAGTCGCCTATCGCCCTGCCGAGATCGACGCATTCGCTGCGGTGCTGGCGAAGTATCCGAAGATCACGATCATCGCCGACGAGATCTACGAGAAGCTCATCTACCCCGAGATCGACCCGGCCTTGAAGCACCGATCGCTCGGAGCGTTTCCTGAGCTCGCGGAACGCACCATCACCATCAACGGCATGAGCAAGGCGTTCGCGATGACCGGATGGCGAATCGGCTACGTCTGCGCGCCGGGTGACAACGGGCGATTCGTGAAGGAGCTGATCAAGCTTCAGGGACAGATGACCAACGGCATCGCGACGTTTCTCATGCCCGCGATCGTCGAGGCGCTGACCAACGGCGCGAAGGACGTGGAGAGGATGCGACTGGTGTTCGCCAGTCGCGCCGCGTTGATCCAGCATCGACTGGAACGGATTCCGCGATTCCGCTCCGTGCAGCCAAACGCCGCTTTTTACGCGTTTCCTGACATCAGCGCGTGCCTTGGGCTCACGACGCCCGGTGGCAAGGTCGTCCGCACGCCGAGTGAGTTCGCGGATGCGTTGCTCGAAGAGGCGCTCGTCGCGGTCGTCCCTGGCGAAGACTTCGGTGCGTGCGCTCGAAGCCATATTCGCTTCTCGTTTGCCTGCTCCGACGAGAACATCGTGCGCGGTGTCGATCGCGTGGGCGAGTGGGTTGCCAAGCTGCGCTGAGAGCGGTGTCCGTCGTCTCAACCGCTTCGCTTGCGTCGGATCAGCTTCTTCGTCTTCGCACCACCGCTTGCGGTCGCGGGCTTTGCCGGTTGCAGCACCAGAAGCACATCACCGCACCCTGCCTTGAAGCGGCGCGAGGGAAGCGATTCGTCGGACGCGTCGCGGCAATCAAGAATCGTCCACGGTCCTCCTGCGGCGAGGGCCTGATACAGAAGCGCGTGCGGAAACGTAAGCAGGTCGTATTGCTCGACGGAGAACGGGGCGGTGTTCGCAACGCCAGCCGTCAGGATGTAGTGGCGAATGCGCTCGCAGCGCAATCCGCCGGTGTCGTCTGGACTGAACAACCCGTGCGTCTCGCTGAGGATCGCCGCGAAGCCGCCTCCCTCAATGGGTAAGGGACCGCGCTCGTAGATCGTGCCGATATCCACCGTCTCGCCGGCTTCACGGACTGCAACGCCCAGAAGATAGAGACCGCGCGGTCCGAGCAGGCGATGCATTGCCTGCAGATGCTGCACGAGATCACTCACACCGCCAAGGTGGCCAACGGAGTTGTCGAGATTGATCGCGAGGTCGAAGGGGGCCGACGCGAGGGCGGGCGGCGGTTCGCGCATGTCGCCATGAACGACGACGGCGTTCTTGCCACGAAGTCGCGCTGCGGTTTGCTCGGCGACGCCTGCATCGATCTCTACGCCCGCTACGGCGCTGCCGCGAGCAACGAAGTGCTCAAGCCACAAGCCGACTCCACACGCCGGGTCGAGGACACGCTTTGGTGCTGCGCGAGATGCCCGATGCGATCCCTCCAGCGAGTCGATGGCCGCCCGCAGTTCGCGGCTTGGTTCGAAGAACGCACGATAGAGCGGGACGTTCTGGTAGAGAGCCACGCGAGCGCGTCCTGCCGGAGTGAACGTCAGGTGAGGCCGATTGACACCGGCACCGGCTGCGAGCGCGGCTCGTAGTTGGGCTGGAGGGCGATTTCCAAGGGCAGTCGCTTGCCGTCGGGATCGCGGGGGATCTGATCGTTGTCGATGATCCGCTGGATCGCCATGATCCCTTCGATCAGCATCTCCGGTCGCGGCGGGCAACCCGGAATGTAGACATCGACGGGAATGAACTGATCGACGCCCTGCACCACGGCATACGTATCGAACACGCCGCCGGTCGAAGCACAGGCACCCATCGAGATGACCCACTTGGGCTCTGTCATCTGCATGTAGATCCGCTGGAGCACCGGGAGCATCTTCACGCTGACCCGGCCCGCGACAATCAGGAGATCGGCCTGGCGGGGACTGAATCGCATGACTTCCGCGCCGAAGCGGGCGAGGTCGAAGCGGCTGCACGCAGTCGCCATAAGTTCGATGCCGCAACACGCAGTCGCGAACGGCAGGGGCCAGACGCTGGAGCGACGCGACCAGTTGATCACGCGCTGAAGCTGGGTGGTGAGGATGCTGTCGGTAGGAAGTGCTGCTTCGATGCCCATTGGGTACTGCTCTCGACGTCCGATTGGAGGTGCTTCGGAGTGTAGCAGCCGATTCGTACTGCCGAAACCACCATCTGCGAGGCTGGCCTCGTCTTTCAACGTCGCTGGTCCGTCGTTGGGCGGTTGCGTCGCTGACGTCACTGCAGCAGGGCGTTCAAATCACGCTGCGAGCGGACCACCTTGTAGAGCTGCTCGATCTTGAACATGCGCAGTTGATCCATCAGCCCGCGACGGAGGGCAAAGAGGACCGGAGCCATGCGCTCGTCGCGAGCGACTCTTGAGAACTCGGTGCAGAGGCCGACACCCATCGCGCTGAACGTCGTGACGTTCGCGAGATCGAGCACCGCGTACTTCACGCCAGGATGCGGCTCGGCGAACGCTTGTTTTACCGCGTGCATGATGGCCGGACATTGGCGTTGGCCAAGCGTCGGACCGGCCGCTCGCACGAGGTACGCCTTCGACTGTCGTTCCACCTCGACGAGGCGCAGGAGCGACGAGATCGCTCCGGCCGCAGCGACGGCGCTGGCCCAGTTCTCGGTGTCGGCGTCGTCGTCGACAGATTCGCGGGCCGCGTCGGCCTTGAAGACTGGTGGTGGATTTCTCATGCACCAACCGTCCAATTCGAGACCGACATGGACAGCGCCCACACGCACAAAGTGCGCTGAAGCTTTCGTGTCATCGTTGGTCCGTGACGGTCCCGCAGCGCATCGCAGCGGTCAGTCGGGTCGTAGCGGTTGCGCCGCCAGCGTCATCAGTCCGCAGTGCCTTGGGCGTCCACCACGAGACGCTGGGCTGAGCCGTCGACGATGACCCCTACCGCTTCATTGGTCGATGCACCGTCTGGTGATTGATAGCGATAGCCGCCGAGGACCTCGATGCTGCCGTCGGGCTTTCGCAGGAGAATCCGGCGAGAGAGATTGAGTTGACCGGCAAGCGTTGGAAGGGCCCAGACGCGACGATTCACGACGATGCCGTCGATGCCGTCGACGGCACTCGCGCCGCGCGAGTCCGATCCGACGATGGGACTGAGCAGGAACGCTGCGTTGGCGTTGCCGCGCTCGCCATGTGATCGCCATTCTCCGTCGAGGACAAGCACGCCACGTGGATGCGAAGCGAGGATCAGGTCGCACGCACCCTGCGGAAGTTCGAGCGATGGTCCGCGCACGACCATCCGCTTGGCGATGTCCAGGCACCAGGTGCTGTTGACACTGACGCCTTCGATCGGATCGAGTCCTCCGGCGGCGAAGGCTGAACGACCATCGACCGCCATGCACGCGATGTGATCGAGCGGGCCGGGCAATCCCATCCTCCACAATTCGCTGCGCAGCGGCGATTGCGGTTCGGGGTCGCGCAGGTCTATGGACTCGATTGTGCCGGCAGGATCGCCGCCGACAAGGACAAGCGTCATGCCAACGAGTGCTGAAGCGTGATGGCGTCGTTCGCAATGGAGTTCGATGGGCGACGACCATTGCTCCTTCTCGGGATCAAAGACGCGCACCTCGCAACCGCAAGCGACGGCGACACGACCATCGGGAAGCGGCGTCGCACTGTGGCCATCCAATGATTCCGGCCACGGTTCAATGGAACGCGAGGAGCCGGCGACGAGCAAGTCAATGGTTTCACCGCTCGCGAGCGGCACAGCGTTCTTGCCCCACGTGCCAGCGAACCCGCCGAGGACGAGGACGCGACCGCTTGGCAGCGGTGTCAGGCTGGCGCGGGCCCGAGGCTCTCCGAGCGTTGATCCGATCGGGAGCCAACCATGGGACGGATGTCGAATCTGGATCGCCTTGGTCGCCTCCATCGCCTTGGTGAAGCCGCCGGCGATCACCACCTGATCGCGGATCTCCAGAGCCATCGCGTCAAACACCGGCAGTGGCATGGGGCCCGGCATCGCTTCCCAATAGGCAAGTGCGAACAATGGTGGCTGCGGTGCCGATGCGCGACTCGCGCTGCAGGCCGTCGCCACTACGCCGAGCAGGATCAAGGTCCGGAAAGACGTCATCCTTGAACGAATCGGTTGCATCGAGGGGGCGGTTGAGGAGAATTGTCCGGGTTGGGGGGAGTTTGCGGTCGAGTTGACCGCGCTCGGTGTATGTTCGACGCCTACCGGCGCTACTCGTTCGCCGATTCCAGGGGGTCCTTTTACGTCGTTGTTCCGGAGTGTTGATGCCGCTGGCCTTGGCAACCATCGCAGCCGCGCTGTCACTCGTGCTCTCGCCGGCGCGGGCCGTCGTTCACGCGCCCAACGGCATCGATACCGGCACGGTGCGACAGCTTGAGCGCCAACTGCTGGAGCTGCAATTGCCGGGCTTCAGCACTCGGGCGGGGCGACGCTTCATCGTGGTCAGTGATCTGCCCTCCAACGACGCGTCGCGGACGCTGCTGCAATTGGAAGCGACTGCCGATGCCGTCGAGCGGTTCGCCGCGGACCTTGACATCGAATGCCGACCGATCACAAGTCGTCTGGTCAGCATGGCATTCTCCGATCGAGGGTCTTTCGAGCAGTTCGCGAAGGACGTCGATCACGTCGATGCCTCGTGGATGGCGGGCTACTGGATTCCCGGAGCGGATCGCACGGTCTTCCGCCGCGGAGGCGCAAGTTCATCCCCCGCTGGTCCGCACCGGAGTGTGCTCGCAACGGCCACCAGCGCTGACGGTGGAACGGTCGCCCACGAGGCGGCCCATCAGTTGCTTCATCGCCTTGGCGTGCAGCGACGTTCGCCGCATGGACCGCTCTGGCTCTCCGAAGGGCTGGCGATGGGCTTCGAAGGATGCGCTAACGGCGCGACCGACGCGTTTGTGGGCAACACCGAGCGCCAGGCCGGAGTACGAGAACTTTTACGCTCAGGCAGATTGCCGTCGCTGACCACGATGATCGTCACGCCGCGGTTGCCCTCGCGAGCGCCGCGTGATGTCGAGGCGTTCTACACGGCGAGCTGGTCGCTCGCGACCTTCCTCTTTCATCACGAGCGCGATGGATTTCGACGCTATCTCGCGGCATTGCGCGACAACGCAGGAAACCTGAACGCCCGGCGCAACGGGTCGATCTTTGTGGAGTGCTTCGGACCGGTGGCGGCCATTGAGACCCGCTGGCATGCATCCATCACAAGTGACAGCGGGGCGACCGATGTCGTCCCGCTGCACTGAATCCGGGAATGGTGAATCGGAACGCGACCGTGTCGTCAGAGATTGACCGGCGGGCGCAGCAGCGATGACGCATCCAACGCCATGATTTCGGCAGTCAGACGTCGGGTGTCGATCGGCGAGGTTGCCTGATGGACCTGCGTCGTGACCTGTGGCGTGACCTGTGGCGGTGTGGTTGCAGGTGTTGGCGTGGGCGTGGGTGTGTCGCTCTCGGTGACCGCCGAGAACTCGTCGAAGCGAGCGCTGACGAAGGCATGCTCGGCGCGACCCGCGAGTTGTCGAAGGGCTTGCGAGAAGCTCCGCATGTCTTCCCCGATGGTCTGTCGCACGCCGCTTGAGATCGACTCGACGACCTGCTGCATCGGCGTCCCTTCGCGACGCACCAATGATTCCCACGGGGCGAGTCGCGTGAGCAGCGTGTCGAGTTCGGCCTGCAGTCCGGTGAGCGATGCGGCTCGGTCTTCGACGTTGCGTGAAGCGTCGACGAACTCCTGCATCTCATGCTTCACGGTGCTGCGCACAACCGTGCACTTCTCGACGACTTCGAGCATGTCGCGCTGCAACTCGCGGGCGACGCCTTGGGCTTCGTCGGCCATGCGGCGACTTGCGTGGCACTCTTCGGCGACGAGGTCCTTGAGCGTTGCTGCTGTGCCGACGGTACCCAGGAGGGCATCAGCGGCTTCGGTGCTTTCGTCGATCAGTCGCCGCACCCGCGATTCGGTGTGGGACAGCGTCTGCTCAATCGCGTTGCTGCGGCGTTCGGCTTCACTCAACAGCGAACGCACTCGTTCTTCCATCTCGGCGATTGGCAGGGCTAGGTCGCGACCGTTGCTCTGCGGCGGACTTGGTGGAAGGGCAGCGAGGCGTTCCTGCAACGTCGTTTCCAGTCGCTGCGCGAAGTCTGCCGCGACTTCGTCGGCGTAGCGACGGAGTTCGTCGCGAGCCGGACCGTAACGATCGTCGATGCGCCGCTCAGCCATGCCGAGGCGCTCCTCGACGATGCGGCCGACCTGCTCGTGTGCCAAGCGCAGTCGCTCGTCAAGGAATGGCACACTCTCAGCGAGTCGGCGCTCAAGGGCTTCCATCGCCGCTCGCACGCGGATCTCGCACTGCTGGGCGACGGCGTTGGCCTGATTGGTGAACTGCGCCGCGGCCTGCATGCCGGCGTTGCCGCTGGTCTGCTCGCTGCGCTGAATCTGCACGTCGAATGCCTGCAGCATGCGAACGCCAAGACGCAGGCGCTCCTGCAGATCGTTGCTCGCCTGAGTCGACGCGACGGTCGCGTCGTGCGCACCGCGGCCGAGTCGTTCCAAAGCATCGATCGAAGCTTCGGCGCGGGCAACCAAGTCACTGAGCTTTGGCTGTGTCGAAGTGCCGTAGCCGTTGCCGTTACCGCTGCCCGTCGCGTGGGCGAGCGGTGGAAGGCGAGCGGGAGAGACGCTCAGCATCGACGCCTCGACCGCTACCGGCATCGACGTCGGCATGCCCGAGGTCGTGTACGCCTGAGCATGCGACACCGCCTGGGGAGCGTGTGTGGGGTGGAGTGGCTGGAACCCGTGCGGCTGACCTTGGTCGTGCGTTGGCAGGTGCGACATCGGCATCTCGAACAGAGGAGGGAGGCGTGGGCGGAGGAAGCGGTCGGCTGGCCGGCGTCACGCGAGCGTGAGCGCCCTCTAACAGACAAGCCCCGGTCCGAGAAGAGATTTCGGCATGCCGGGGGGGTCCTGTGCAGGAAAACGACCGAGAACCGGTGCCGCGGATCCGAATCGCCTCTGCGCCGTAAAGGTTGCACGCGTCCTCAAGCGTCAGTCCGTGTACCAGGCCACGCTGGGCGGCAGGGAGTTCGCCGAAGCGGCCGTACTCCTCAGCGGCCTCGCCGAGGCGGTTTGAGCCAGCGACTGCGACGGCGAGAACGTCGGTGAGGGCAACGGACGCCGCTGGCAGGGCGCGTATCACGGCGTCGCCCTCGCCGACTCTGCGAAGGAGGCCGGCGTCTTCGAGGCGATCGACGAGGGCCGTCGTGGCTAGGTCGGAGAGGCGGGCAATGCCGGCGATCTTGGCCAGGGTCGTCGTCTGCCCCGTGGCAAACCGATCGGCGGCTGCCCGCAAGACCGATGGCGCCCGCTACCTGTGACCCGGATACCTGTGACCCGGATACCTGTGTGTCCCAATGGCACCGTCTTGGTGCAAACAGTTGTCGAGCAACGCGCGGTGAATCTATGTACGTGAGTCAATCAGATCGGGCGCGCCCGATGCCGAATGCGCCTTCTCTCTAGGATGCGACTCTTCGTATCCCCAAATTCAGAGAGGACGCCATGCAATTCCATCGTTTCTCGCCTGCGTCTCTCGTCGCGCTTGCGCTCTCCAGCGCCGCGTCGGCTCAATCCATCGGCACTGACGATTTTCAAGCCGCCGTGCTCGGCGCCTTCCCCGCGTGCCCGTGGCGCGATGTGGGTTTGGTCGACCCCACGCTTCCGAACCCGCCGGATCCGTCCGCAGTCATCATCTCGACGACCGACGCTTTTGGAGCGAGGACCCAATCGCTGCACATCGTCGACGCTATCGCGCCATCGCAAGGGATTTACGCATTGGTCCCAGTGAGCTCCGAGTACAGCGTCGCCGCCGACGTTCGCATTGATCGATACAGCGACAACTCAAGGTCCGCCCCGCAGGACTGGGCGATGGAAGTCGGCATTGGTAAGCTCGATGGCACGCTTGATCTGGCATACACGCCGCAAGTGGGCATCTATGCCGCCTCGTTGACGCACGGCTGGCGCCTCTACGCCGTTGGCACCAGTTATATATCGACAGCCGACATCGATCTCGGAGTGCCCGCAACGATCGGCGTGTGGTATCGCGTGCAAGTCGACTTGGTCGCGGCGACAGGAAGCGTGCGCAGCCGCGTTTGGAACAAGGCGACGGACGAATTGTTAGTCGACCGCGTCGACGTCGTGCCGCTTTGGACGCCTGCCGATGGCATCTTCGATCGCCTCATGGTGCTCGACGGCGAGACGACCGAGGCCACGACGATCTCCAATCTTGCGACCGTCGATAACGTCGTCTTCAACTCCGCGCCGCCGATCCCGCCCGGACCACTTGGCGATCTGAACGGCGACGGTGCGGTGAATGCAGCGGATCTGGCGATTCTTTTGGGGAGTTGGACGGGATGACACTTGAACCCTTCGTGTCCGCTCAACCAACGCCAGTCGTCTCCGCCTCCTTGACTCGCTCGGCCTGCCGCGCCTCTAGGCATCCGGCAGCCGTGCACCGAGTTCCTCCGTCGGCATTCCGGGCAGGTTGACCAAGCGCTGCGCGAGATAGATCTGCGGATCTCCTTCATGCCGCCTGCAGGAGCTCGTCAAGGAGCCGGATACGTGTGTGTCCCGTATGGATGCGGGGTGGCGCCGATCTGGTGATCGTGCGGGGCGCTTGGGTGCGCGAATGCGCAATTCCCTTGACAGCCGGCGCTTCTTTTGCCGTCATGGCCGCATCTTTCGTTGACTTTGAGCCGACCGGTAGTAGCTTCTAGATAGCGCCGCGCTAGGTCGCGACCCCACCGCAAGAGAGGCGTTCGTGCAGCTCGCGCGTTTTCTTCATCCGTTGATGCTGCAAGATCTCAACGCACCGAACGCCAAGCTGGTGCGAACGCTCGGGGTTGCCCTTGCACTCGCGACGGGCGCCATCGCGACGTCGGCAGAGGCCCAGAACTTTGCGTTCAACGCCAATGTCTCTGGGTGGTTGGTCTACAACATCTCGTACATCGGCGAACCGCTGAACAACCCGGAAGCGGTCGCGTCGCCGGCGTTTGATCCGCGCAATGGACTGCCGTCGGGCAGTTTGAGGGTCGCGGATCTCACGAGTGAGACCTGGATCGGCGCGACGACTGCAGTCGCTGGCGACAAGTCCTCGCTATTCGGAACGTCGTCGGTGTCGTTCGATGTCCTCTACCGTTTCACCGATCGCGACACGTATGCCGCGATTGCTTTGTATGGCGGTGGACTCACGGTGTACCAAGCTCACGAGCCACCAGAACTGGATGTTTGGTTGCATTGGGATTATCCGCTCGTGGTTGGATCATGGCACGTCGGATCGATTTTCGGTCCGCTTGCGACAGAGAGTGACATGCTGGTCGTACTTGGAGATCTGCAAGGTGTGTTCATTCACACCGAATGGAAGACCGGCCCCGACGACACCAACGTCGACAACATCACGTTTGGCGCATGCGTCAACGGAGGCGGGCCGGGTTGCTGTCCTGCTGACCTCGACCAAAGTGGCGCCGTCGGGGCGGCTGATTTGGCGATCTTGCTCGGGGCTTGGGGCGGCGGGGGCAGCGCGGATCTCGATGGTTCCGGTTCAGTCGGTCCGGCCGATCTGGCCATCTTGCTCGGTGCTTGGGGACCTTGCAACTAACAGCGACTACGGGAGAGCTCAACTATGAGTCCAACGCTTCTTCGCGCCTCGACGCTCGCCAGCATCGCCTGTGTTGGACTCTTCAGCGCGAGCGCTAGCGCCACCGTCACGACGTATGTCGACGTGGCTACTTTCGACGATGCATCGAAGACCTCGATCGTCGTGACCTTCGAAGAGCGCGAGTGGACCGTGGCGGTGAGTCACGAGTTCTTCGGATCGATTGCGAGCGGCGGAATCACGTTCGTGCCGATTGCATCGCCGCCCGTTCTTCCTCCCAACCTCTTCGTCGCGCCACCGACACAAACCAACTTCTGCTGCGCCTTGTCGTCCCGAACCTTGACCTCCTCCGGCGATGAGGACATCGATCTCGTGTTCGCAGCACCACCTCGCGCTGTCGGATTCGTGTCGTACTCGAACGGAGGCCAGCCGATCGTCTACACGATCACATTCGTCGGGGGCGGTCAGCAAACGATCATCAGCCCGCAACCTGCGAACACCAAAGGTTTCATTGGATTCACGAGCGGCGAACCCATCGCCAAGCTGAACTGGACCAGCGACATTGGCGCCCTCGTCAACACGGGCATCGATGATGTCCGCATCGGTACGGTCAGTTGCCCTGCCGATCTTGACGGCGATGGGATAGTTGGAGCAGCGGACCTCGCGATCCTGCTCGGCGCGTGGGCGGGCGGTGGGATCGGCGACCTCGACGGAAGCGGGGTGGTTGGTGGGGCCGACTTGGCGATTCTGCTCGGGGCGTGGGGTCCGTGTCCATAGCAATCCCTACGGCAAGCCCCACTCGACACACACATTCCAACGCGTACCGACGAGCTCAGGGCAGAGCGGTAGACAGCACGATCGAGACGTCTGGCCCAGCGGATGGAAGTAGACATACGTCGCGATCTCTGAACGCGCCTGCGGATCGCTGCTCCATGCGGTCCATGCGCTCCATGCCCTCGGCGCCGCATCCCCTCCGCCGAAGCCGCTCCGCGTCCTCAAGCGTCAGCCCGTCCATGGCGTCACGCTGGGGGACGCGAGTTTGCCGACGAGGCCCTTCTCTTGAGCCGGATCCGTGTGGATCCCATAGGAACCCCCGCATCAGCCCCAAAGCTACGATAGCGGGCGTGCGTAAGAGCGAGTCAATCGAGGGGGCCGAGCATTGAACCCCGCGCGGTTCCAGCTCGCGGCGGCGATCTTCTCCGAAGTGCGCGAAGCTCCTGCCGCCTCGTACGCAGCGATCTTGAACGAGCGCTGCGGAGATGATCTCGAACTGCGTCGAGAGGTCGAGAGTCTGCTCCACCACGATGTCGGCGAACTCGACATGCTCGGCATCGAGGGTGCCGTTCGGCACGTTGCCGCGGAAGTGTTCGCGCAGCCGATCGTCGCGCAGGCAAATGTGCACGGCAAGACCATCGGATCGTACCGGCTGGTTCGAATCATCGGTGAAGGCGGCATGGGCACGGTCTACGAGGCCGAACAGGACAACCCGCGCCGCACCGTCGCACTCAAGATCGTCCGGCCAGGACTGATGTCGCGATCGTTGCTGCGGCGCTTCGAGCATGAAGCACAGATGCTTGGCCGGCTTCAACATCACGGCATCGCGAGCATCTACGACGCTGGTACTGATGTCACCGACAAGGGCGAGCAACCCTACTTCGCGATGGAGTTCGTCAACGGACCGACGATCACTTCGTTTGCCGCGGAGCACAACCTTGGCACGCGGCAGCGACTGGAGTTGCTGGCGAACGTCTGCGACGCCGTGGAGCACGCCCATCAGAAGGGCGTGGTGCACCGCGACCTGAAGCCGTGCAACATCCTCGTGGAAGGCAACGAAACGCCGCAGCCGAAGGTCCTCGACTTCGGCATTGCTCGCGCGATCGACTCCGATATCCAGACGACGACGCAGCAGACAGACATGGGACAGCTCATCGGCACGATCGCGTACATGAGCCCGGAGCAGATGGCGGGCGATTCGTCGCAGATCGACACCCGCAGTGATGTGTATGCCCTCGGCGTGATCGGCTATGAGCTGCTCTCGGGTGCGCTGCCGTTCGATGTGCGCGGCAAGACGATCCCTGACGCGGTGCGCATCATCAGCGAGCGCGACGCCGCGGCGCTGAGTGTTTTCAGTCGCGGGTTTCGCGGCGACATCGACACCATCATCGCGAAGGCGATGGAGAAGGATCGCGAGCGGCGCTACCAAAGCGCCGCGGAACTGGCCGCCGACATTCGGCGCACTCTGCGCGACGAGCCGATCATGGCTCGGCCGACGAGCGC
>JBBQCR010000032.1:0-15607 GCA_038318935.1 Phycisphaerales bacterium | reverse complement strand
CGAGCTGCTTCTCCACCTCACCGACACGGGTCAGCGGCGGCAGAAGCGTGCGACCCGTCGATCCTTGATCGGGAGACCATGGCACCAAGGTGTAGAGGGCGGTGGCTCGACCTGCCGCCTCTTCAAGCCGGAAGACATCGTGATCGACGACAGGCGTCTTCCATCGCGTGCTGACGCACAGAATCGCGACCACCGAAACGAGAATCGCTATCGCGATGCGCGTTCTGGCGCGATCGAAGGTGGGAAACCACGCGGCGATCGGCAGGAGCACCAACGCGATGGCTCCGGACACGAGCCAAGGAAACTGCGGCGAGCGTCCGAGCAAGCGAGTCTCGGCGAGACGTTCAGGGGACGCGAACCACGCGTCGACTCCAGCAGCGAGAACGACGATGAACCCGGCCTGCAGTGCAGACACCACCAAGACGCCAAGCCGAGTTCCGCGCGGAACCCGGAGCGGAAGCGCGCACCACAGGATGCCAACCAGTGCACCGATCATCAGCAGCAGGTCGGATGCCGTCAGCGATCGCCACAGAGGCGACGAGCGATCGACCACACCGCCCGGCCCGATCGTCTCGTAGAGAATCGGGTGACCGTTGGCGATGATCGGTGAAAAGATCGCGAAGAACGCGATCGTGCAGAGCCACGTCAATCCCACGAGCGGAGCACGTCGCTGCAGCACGCGCGACCACGCGTCGGCCCAGAAGCCCTTCGCGGAGCCACCAGCGCCGCCGCGCATCGCCTCTATGCCTGAGATGCTGGTGCCTGTCGCGGCGCTCATTCGTAGGTCACCCGCGGATCAACGACCGCATAGAGGATGTCGGCGACGAGAAGCGCCATCAGATTGACTGCGGCGACCATCATGGTGTTGGCAAGAATGAGTTCCCGATCGCGGTTCTGGATCGCGTTCAGCAGCAGATCGCCCATGCCGGGCACCGAGAAGATCCGTTCGACAATGACCGATCCCCCAAGCATCGCCGGAAAGATGGTGACGAAGATTGTGATGACAGGAAGCAGACTGTTCCGGAACACGTGACGCACCGCGACCACTCGTCGCGGCACTCCTTTCGCGATCGCAGTTCGCACATAGTCGGCGCTGTAGTTGTCGAGCATCGCCGCACGAGTCTGCTTTGCGAGGATCGCGAAGCCGCCATAGACCAGGCACATCACCGGCAGACACACGTGCCAGAGGCGGTCGAGAAGCCAACCGGGCTCGAACGTCTGGTTTGCTCGCCAACTCGGCAGATAGGTCCATCGCACCGCGTCACCATCGCTGAGCCCGCTCACTGGGAACCAACCGAGGTACTGCTGGTTCGCGAGATAGCCGACCGCCAGCACGCCGGCCCAGACCACGGGAATCGACCACAGCGCGACGAAAAGTCCACCGGATCCGATGTCGATCCAGGTACCTCGCCGCGCGGCCGCGAGAACACCGCTTGGCACGGCAATTAGATAGATGATCGGAAACGCGAGGAGATTGAGGAGAATCGTCACCGGCAGCGCCCGAGCGATGAGCACGCTTGAAGGCTGTCCTTGACTGAACGCGATGCCCAGATCCGGTGAGTCAACGGAGAGCAGGCCCGGCAGCAGCGGGATGCCGGCCTGCGGGAATGGCTGCGACGCGAAGCTGATGGTGATCTGTCGATAGACCCCGAGAGCTCGCGTGAACTGCCGATGCATTTCGGAGGCCAGTTCCTCGACGCGCTTCCACTCCGAGCTGCTGCGATCGGGTTGCATCCGATCCAGAATCTCAAAGCGAGCATCTCCCTGTGCGGTGCGGACACCGTCGATTCCCTTGGCCTTCGCGTACTCGATCAGTTCGTTGCCCAGCAGCTTGATCGAGGCTCGATAGGCACCTCGCGCAGTGACGTACTCGGTCTCAAGCTTGCGGAAGTCACGCCGCGCCTGCTCACGTTGCGCGTCCTCAACAAGCGCCACCGGACCGAGCGGTGCTTCCGCTGCCTCGCGAGACGCGATCGTCGCGTCCGAGAGCGGAAACCATTTCAGCATCGGCGGAGCCGCGACCTCGCGCGGAACCTGCTTGTGTTCGCCCGACGGCGTCACCTGATCACGCGTTCCGAACTTGATCGGCGAAATACGGGCGAGCCATCGCGTGTACTGGACGAGCACCGGTTCCTTGATGCCGTAGCGGTCCTCGAAATACGCCTGCATGGCGGCGAGTTTGCTGCCTTCGATCTGCGCACCGCCGGCGTTGGCCAGGCCGGCTCCGATGCCGCCAGGTGCGAGCGCCAGCAGCAGGAACACGAGAAAGGTGATCCCGATCAAGGTCGGAATCATCAGCAGAAGTCTTCGGACCACATATGTCAGCATGAGGCGGTGCGGCTCGTTCTACGAACTGCTGAACTCAAGACACGGGCATCGCCGCCGAGGTCGGCTGGAAGAACTCCCACGGCTCCAACCCCGTCTTGTACGGCTGTACGTTGCCGACCGATTTCTTCACCAAGCGGATCCAAGGTTGCACCCGGATGAATGTGTAAGGCTGCTCGTCGTGCAGTACGCGCTCCAGTTGGTGCCAGATCTTCATCCGCTCGGCGTCGTCGAGCGTGCGTCGACCCAGGTCAAGGAGCCGATCGGCTTCCGGTGAACTCCACTGCACGAAGTTGTCGCCGCCTTCCTTCATGGAGGCCGAGTGGAACATCTGCCGGAGATCGCTCTCGGGGGCGTTGGAGCCCCACGCCATCATGAGAGCATCGAAGTCGCGAGCCTTGTTGATCTCGGAGTACACCGCCCAATCGACGAGCTTCGGCTTGACGCGAATACCGGCCTTGAGCGATGCACTCTTCACGAAGTTCATGATGCGGTCGACGATGTCGCCACCGGTTGCGAGCGTCATTTCGAACTCGAAGGGCTCGCCTTGTTCGTTCTCGATAATCCCGTCGCCGTCGCGGTCCTTCCATCCGGCCTTCGCCAGCAACGCCTTGGCCCGCTCGAGATCGAAGGGCCATGGCGTGTTGGTGGCGTCGGCGGCAGCCGACTGCGGATTGAACGGTCCCTTCGAGACAGCGCCGACGTTGTTCCAGATCTCGGAGATCATTCGATCGCGATCAAGCAGCAGCGTCATCGCCTGCCGCACTCGCTTGTCGGCGAACGGCGTGGGGCGCTTGCCGGCTCGCAATCCGCACTGCCATGCGATGAAGGAGTAACCACTCCGCATGTTGATCCAATTGAAGGACCGGTTCTTCGCGTCCCAGTCCGGCTCCTTCTGGACTTCGACGAATTGCGGCGCTGTCGGTGTGATCATGTCACCTTCGCCATTGCGGTACGCGACCAGACGCGCTCGCTCATCGTTCACGGTCCGGAAGCGAAGACGTGCCAGCGGACTGCGGGCGTTCTTCGCCCAATACTGCTCGTTGCGCACGATCACCAGATCGTCGCCCGGATTCCACTGGCGATCGACATCGTTTGATTCCAGACGGAACGGACCGGAACCCATCAGCAGGCTCGTGGACTGGTTGATCTGCGATGGCTCGAAGCGAGCGAAGAAGTGCTTCGGCAGCACCGATTGGTTGAGCGTGCTCGCGAGATTCGTAAACAGCACTTTCTCCGGCTGAAATCGAAACTCGACGGTGTGATCGTCGATCACTTCGATGTCGGCAATGTTGTCCAGCGTCGATCGCGCCGCTGGCGCCTCGATGAGTGGATTGAGAATGTAGTCCTGAAACGTCCAACGGACGTCTTCCGCGGTGACCGGCTTCCCATCGGAGAACGTGGCGTCCGGATTGATGTGGACACGGAGCCAGGTCCCGTCCTCGGCATACTGCCACGCGTCCGCCAAGACGCCTCGAAGAGCGAGAGTCTTCGGATCGAACATGGCAAGCGGTTCCGTCACTCGCTCGATCACGCGCCGGCTATAGACGTCCGTCGCGATGAACGGCGTGACGCGCGGACACTTCACTTCGAAGATCTCAGTGAACTCGCCGCCTTCTCGGAACCCGCTTTGACTCCGAGGATCGGTGGGAAGGGAAAACTCCGGCTGCCACGCAATCGTCACGCCGGGCCGGGCCCATGCGGCGCTCTCCGAACGCGTTCTCGCCCCGCCAGCCGGGCTCTCAGTCGGACCGGCCACGAGCGGCCTCGCGTTGATGGCCTTGGTGTCGTTGGCGATCTGCTCGACCCGTTGTCGTGTTTCCGTCACCTGCTCTTCGATCTTGCGGAGGTACTCCCACATGCGGTCCTTCTGCCACATCGCGTTTAGCGTGACCACGCCGATCGCGAGAAGCAGGACCAGGAAGACCAGATCCTTCAGACCGAAACGATTCTCCATCGGTGTGGCTCGCTTGGAAGAGAGGGCAGCAGGGACAAGCCCGGAGAGAGTAGCAGGAGCACCCATCCTCTTGCTACGCCTCGGCAGCGCCGGTTCCTACTGCTGGCGCACAGGGATCGCTATCGCTTGCCACCCGCTGGATCCAGTCTCTCCCGCAGGCTGTCCCCGAGAAAGTTCAGCGAGATGAGCGCGACCGCGATGAGCAAGCACGGCGCGACCAGCAACCACCATCGACTCGCGACGGTGTTCAGTTCGGTCAGCCCGTCCGCAGCGAGATTGCCCCAGGATGGCAACGGATCCCGAATGCCGATTCCCAGAAACGAGAGGAAGCTCTCCGAGAGGATTGCCGACGGCACCGCAAGCGTGGCATAGACCGCGATCGGTCCGACAAGGTTTGGAAGCAAATGCACCCGAAACTGTTGGACGGGTGACAGCCCGATCGCTCTCGCCGCTTCGAGAAATGGCTGAGCTTTGAGCGAGAGCACTTGCCCGCGAATGACCCGGGCCATCGTGAGCCACGAAACGCCGCCGATCGCGACCAGGAGTGTCACCAACTCAAGACACTGTCGCAGCCACGGCGGGATTCGAGCCCCAAGCGACTCCAAACGTCCGTTCACTGCGACGGCCAGAAGGACAACCAACAGGATCGAGGGCAGCCCGAAGAGAATGTCGACGATGCGCATCATCGCCGCATCCACCGAGCCGCCGCGATAGCCCGCGTAGGCACCGTACGCGGTGCCGATCAGAACGGCGAGAGCCGCTGCAGAGAGACCGACGACGAGCGAGATCGCGCCTCCCGCGAGGCATCGCGCGAAGACGTCACGCCCCTGCCGATCGGTGCCCAACAGGCGACCGGGAACGTAGGCTCCATCGGCTTCGGCGGAAGCGATTCGTTTCGCATCCTCCTCACTGGTCCCCAGCCACGATGGCGGGAGCAGGCTCAGGTTCACGTTTCCGGCGTCGTATCGTCGGGCGAGCGGGGCGCCCGGCTTGGTCACGGACGCGAAGGTCCATGGCAACGATCCGAAACTCGCGACGATCAGCACCGCCATGATGCACAGGCCGATCCACCCAACGCCAAGACCACGGCCCGTCCGGCTGCGCACATGCTCGCGCGCGGCGGCAGACGGTGCATGCGAAGTGGAGACTCTCACCGAAGCAATGCTATCGCCTCTTCGAGGCGTTGCTCGTTTGGAGTCGCTCCAGACCCAAGCGGAACCTTCCCCGGTCAAGACATCAGGTCTGTCAAACTGTGGGGACTGTCAGGGTTTCTGGGGCTGACGCGGATCATCGACACCCATCGTCGGACGGTCGTTCGGTTCCAGCATGTCGCGCATCGGTGCCGGCGGCGCTGCCATCAGGCGTTGAGCCAAGGCCTCCGCGTCGTGCTTGATCGCCTGGGGCTGCGAGTCGTCCTTGAGTCGCGTCGTGAACTCGTCGAGGAGCCGCTTCATCGCGAGGAGCTCGAGCGCCCGCGTCTTTCGCTCGGCATCAATCGCCTTCCTCGCCAACTCCTCGATCTGACCCTTGGCACGCTCGACATCGGGAGCCCGATTGTTGTCTTTCGCCAAGTGGTATGCCACCGCCGTATCGCGGAGCTTCATCTGCATGTGAAGCTCGTCGATCTTCGCTCGATAGAGCGCCGGGTCTTTGTCGCGGAGCGCAACGAGGCCCATGAAGCGTCGACCATTCTCGCGAATCGACCGCTTCGTGGCTTCAGGATCGCTCGCCAGCCGATCTTGCAGTTGCTTTGCCCAGTCGGGATTCACATCCTCAGCGACCGCGATGAACTTGGCGGGATCGAACTCCCCCGAGCGCGGACGGTCGGGACTCAGGAACCGTCCGAAGCGATCCGAGTCTTCGCGCCCAATGCGTCCGCCTTCGCGACCCCCTTCGCGACCCCCTTCGCGACTAACGTTCTTGCCGTCTCGCGCGGGATCACGGGGTGATGGGGCAATGCGAGGACGCGGTTGGTCCTCTTGGCTTTCCGCGGCCTCCTGGGCCGCGACCGCGGATGCTGACGCGCCGAGCATCGTGATCGCCCGCGGTTCCATCGCCAGACACATCAGTTCGTCCGCGAGGCAGGTTCCTGACCAAGCCACATCGCTCGATGGTGACCCGGACGTGCTGGGCCCCTCGTTCGCCCAAGTTCCGCCACACACGACGCTGACGACACCCACCGTGCAGCCGACGATGACTCGGAGCGAGCGTGAACGAGAACGGGGAAGGAAGGTACGCATCAGCACAGCATTCGCATGGTCGTCGAGAAGCGGACATCCGTCACGCCCGACATCGACAATTGGACTGAATCGCTTCGGTCTGGTCGTCACAGCGACGCCGGATCGCCGATGCCGAGGATCGCACCCATTTCGGTCTCGAAATCATCGATCTGCGTTCCACGGGTCTCGAGAACCGGTGCGGCGACGCGAGCTGCATCACCACCACCCAACGTCTCTGCATTGATCCAGCCGCCGCGGCTCGCAAAACCGGAGGACGGTCCCTCGAGCAGCGCCACCAACGTGGCCTCCGCCGGTGATGCTTCCGACCCGTCACCGTGCGGCGACGATCGGACAAACTGACCGTCTCGGATCGGCGCCTTGGAGTGGGTTGCGATCCACGATCCGCAGACCACGGCGATCGCTGCCGCCGACGCGAAAGCCATTCGAGCCCACCGAGTACGGGAGGAGGTCGCAACCGATGCCTGAGGCTCCAGTCGGCGAAGCACTGGACCGCGAAGTTGATTCAACGAAACGGCGGTCACCCGGCTCGCCAGCCCTTCGGGAGCGTTAGAGACGCTCCTCAGGCTTTGGCTCAAGAACCGGTCGACCCCGACAAGATCGGCTGGGATGGCCCCATCTTCGCGGGAGTTACGACGGAAACTGGCATCATCGCGGTTCATAGATCCCACCTTACACGCCTTGCAGCTCGTACGAAACTCCATCTGGCGTCCTGCCAGTTGGCCCCTCGAACTCCCTGCAAAGCTCCGTTGCAAACGCATGCGAAGCCATTCCAATTGCAGGCTTCGCACATGGATCGTCCGGCTTGCTGCGACGCTCGCAGCGGCCCGGGGCCATAAATCCCTTGACAGCGACGAGCGGACGCGGGCGTCCACGGTCTGCTGCCACTTTTCCCCCTCGCCACGTCACAGGGCGTCCGCATCGAGCCCCCGTTCTTCCATGAACTCTCGCAGCTTTCGCAGAGCTCGGTGATGCCGGGCCAGAAGCGTCCCCAACGGTTCGTCGAGGGCGTCGGCGAGTTGCTTGAACGACAGGCCGCCGACATGCCGCAGGTTGATGATCTCCCGATCCGCCTCGTTCAGCGAAGCGATGGCGTCTTGGAGCAGCCGGGCGGTGGCTGGCTCGACGGGAGCGGCTGCACCAACGCGTGGCGGGTCGATCGCCAGGCTCACCATGGGTGCCTCGTCCATCGGGCTTGCTTGGCGTTTCCGGCGACGCATCTCGTCGCGAAGCCGGTTCATCGCGATCCGAAAGAGCCAGCTCTCGAAGCGACCGACTTCCTCGTACTCGCGAAGCTTCGAGGCGACGGTGCAAAACGTGGACTGGGTGATCTCCTCCGCGAGATCCGAGTCACCGCACTGTGAGCGGATCAGACCAAACACGCGGCCGACATAGGCGTCGACAAGCCCGCGCCACGCCCGCTCGTCCCCCGCAGCGGCGGCGGCCAACAGTTCCGCGAGTTCCGAACGCGAACGTTCGTCGGGTGAGTTACGGGGCGTCTGCGCCATCGCGGCGGGCGGAAGTGTACGACGAGAAACGATCCGGAGTCGAAGGACAGCCGGCTTGAACGACGGAACGAGGATCCGCATGCGGCAATCGGGCCGCCGTTGCAACTTCGCAGGCTCCCGAGCCGACGGGCCGTTCAGTACGGGATCCCACCAACGTCGTCGTCTTCGGGAGGAAGCGCCGCGGCATTGGCGTTGAGCTTGATGAGCCTCGCCGGCGGGGCTGGCTGGCTCGGATGCATGGGCTGCATCGGCCTCCCGGCGGCCTGCGGCGGAGTCGCATACGAGATGCTGCGGAACGCGGTGCTGGCAGCGTCCCAGGTGAGGTTGACGGTGCCTGTCGGCCCGTTGCGTTGCTTCGTGATAATGAGTTCCGCGATGCCGACCTTGTCGGGGTTCGCCTCCTCCCACTCGGGATCGGCGCGATGGAAGTACTCCTCGCGGTGAAGCATCATGATGACGTCGGCGTCCTGCTCGATCGACCCAGACTCACGCAGATCGCTCATGCGAGGTCGATGCCCCTCACGCTGCTCCGCAGCCCGGTTGAGCTGGCTCAAGCAGATGACTGGAACGTCGAGTTCGCGAGCCATCGCCTTGATGCCGCGGCTGATCTCGCTCACCTCCAACTGACGGCTCTCCACACGCGTACCGGCGCTCATGAGCTGCAAGTAGTCGATGACGACGCCTTGGATGTCGTATCGATCCTTGAGTCGACGCGATTTCGATCGCATCGACAGAAGTGACAACCCGGGCGAATCGTCGATGTAGATTTTGGCGTCCGCGAGATCTCCAGCCGCTGCGATCAGCCGACGATAATCGTCCTGACGAAGCATGTTCCGACGCAGCCGCTGCGAGTCAATCTGCCCGCGGCCGCACAGCATGCGTTGGACGAGCTGCTGCTTACCCATCTCGAGGCTGAACACCGCGACCGGATGCCCGGCCATCGCCATGTTCTCAACGCAATTGAGCGCCAACGCAGTCTTTCCCATCGATGGGCGCGCCGCGAGGATGATCATCTCGCCGCGCTGGAAACCGCTGAGCATCTCGTCGAGTTCGTGAAATCCGCTCGTCAGTCCGGTGAGATGTCGACCCTCGTTCTGCTCAAGAAGACGCATCGTCTCGTTGATGAGCTCACGCAGCTCGACCGTGGAAGTCGTGTCGCGCTTCTGCGCGATGTGGAAGATCTTCTTCTCAGCCTCTTCGAGGACTTCCTGGGCCGGTGCTTTCGATTGGTGCGCCTCGGCGAGGATCTCGCCAGCCGCGGCGATCAGTTCGCGCACCGTCGCCTTCTCTCGCACGATGTGCGCGTAGTGCGTGGCGTTCACTGCGCTCGGAACGCCCTCGGCAAGTTCGACGAGGTACTCAAGACCGCCGATCTCGGCGATGACGGCCTTGTCGATCAGCCTCTGATTCAGCGTGACCAGGTCCAGCGATCCGTTGCGGTCGTACAGCTCGACGATCGTCTCGTAGATGACAGCATGGGCAGGCCGATAGAAGTCGCCTCCCCCCTTCACCACCGTGATCACGTCGCCAACGACACGCGGATCCCAGAGCATCGAGCCAATGAGACTCATCTCCGCTTCGATCGCGTGTGGCGGAAGCGCATCGAAGAGCTTCGCGACGTCGGCGAATCCCGCGCCGGTGCGTCGCTCGCGACTGCGGCGTCGAAACCCGCCGTCGCGATCATCGCTTCCGAAGGAGCGGTCACCACCGGAACTGTTCTCGTCGAGTGCCATCGCCGCAGAGTTTACGGCGAGCAGGAACTCAGCGGCCATGAGTCCCCCACGGCACAACGACAGTCGTCAGGTTGTCGGCAGAGAGTCCAGAGACGAACCACGCGCGATGCGACGACACTCACTCGTCATCGTCGTCAGCGTGCATGCCGCGCACAGTCACCGCACTGCCGTCCAGCCGTACCTTCATCAGCCGACCGACTTTGAACTTCACGGTGCGTTTGGCGGGGACCGGGACGCGCTCGAGCGTCTTGGGATTCTGAGCCACCCGAGGCGCGCGATCGCGCGTCTCGAACACTCCGAAGTCACGGAATTCCAATCGATTGCCCTTGCCGAGTTCGTCGATCACGTGATCGAGGAAGCATTGCACGACCTTCTTGACCTCGCTGCGCCGGAGCTGCGTCTCGTCAGCGATCCGGTCGATCAGCTCCTTCTTCGTCGTCGTCGCCATGCGAAACCCCACTTGACGGGCTTCACCAACCCGGGGGTACCGGTGGTACATCGTGATACGGATGTGGTTCCCGAAGCTCCTACGAGCTTCCCCCGAACGATCTGGTGCGGAACGCCGAAGCGTCGCCCGCTCCTGCGGAGTATCCAACCGGCTTGTTCGCCAGTCAAGGGCAAGTTGCCAAACTACAAGCCTTTACCTCGGAGCTCACAGGTCGGCGGGACCTTCCACGGATCATCCACGAATCATCAGCAGCAGCCCCAATGTGCGAACGAGCGTCCGCGGTCGTTCAGGGCTGCGAGCTCTGGCGAACCCAGGTTGTCCGACGGTAATCGGTGTAGCTCAGACCGTTCACGACCTGATCGCGTTGGAAGCTCCAACGAACGAACTCGTCGCTCTGGGTGATGACCGGACTGGGAGTTCCCAGACGCCAATCGTTGCGACTGGCAATGGCGCTCGCGAAATCCGCGGCGGAGGGATCCCGCTGAACCAGCAACGCCAAGTTTGGTGGCGCCAACGCGATTCCCGACCTCACCACGACGTCCGCTGGTGGCTTGGACTCAGCAACCGCTGCGGGCTTTGTGGTCGCGCAGCCCACGAGTGAAACAACCACGCCGAGCATGGAGATCTTGGCGATCACGCTCGAACGGTCGATCGCAGCGCTGGCGAGTCTTCCTTTGGACATGGCAACCTCGTTCGAGAGTGTGCCACGGATCAGGTCGGAAGCAACGAGAATCAGGCTCCGCTTCGCTCCGCTTCAAGTCTGCGAATGCGCTCGACGATCGTCGAGCTTCCCAATCCCGGTCGATGCGCAAGCAACTTCATGGTGATTCCGAGTTCACGGACTAACGCGTGCTCATTCACCTGCTCGGGCCGGTAATCGCCGCCCTTCACGTAGATCGCGGGCCGGACCGCGCTGATGAGTTCGTGCGCCGTCGGTTCGGGGAACACCACGAGATAGTCGACGCAGTGCAACTCACCGAGGATCTCAAGTCGCTCCGCTTCGCTGAAGATCGGACGTCCCGGACCTTTCTGCCGAATCACTTCCGCGTCGGCGTTCACTCCCACGACAAGCACATCGCCCTGCTGCTTCGCCTCGCGAAGGTAGGCGACGTGACCCGCATGGATCACGTCGAAGCAACCGTTCGTGAGGACAATGCGATGCCCCGCGTCCCTATGGACCGCGAGTTCAACGAGTAGGTCGGAGAGCGAACGTGTCTTCCCGTTGGTGCGACCGGCCAGCGCGAGAATCGATCGGCGCACGCTCGAGAGCGGAATGGGCTGGGCGCCAAAGACCTCGACCTCGAGTCCTGCCGCGGCGTTGGCGAACGCTACCGCGTCGTCCCAACGAAATCCATTTGCGATCGCTGCGGCAAGCGCTGCAAGCACCATGTCGCCGGCGCCCGTGACGTCGTACACGGTTCGGGCGACCGTCGGCACATGCAATGGGTCGCCATCGCGCTCAAGGAGCAGCGAACCGTGCTTGTCCAACGTCAAGATCACCACGTCGAGCTGCACGTCTCCGAGAAGTCGCGCGGCGAGTCGCGCGTTGTGTTCAATACTCGCGTCCAGCGGCATGGCCATGCCCGTCGCAAGTTCCGCCTCGCTGCGATTGGGCGTGATCGCCGTCGCATGCCGGTAGCGCCCGTAGTCTTCGATGGCTGCGGGATCGACGAGCACCGGTTTGCCGAGCTTTCGCGCAGCTTCGATCACTGCCTGGCACAGCGTCGTCGTGCAAACACCCTTGTTGTAATCCTCGATGCATATGGCATCGACGCGGCCCATCGCCGCGAGGATCGCCCCAAGCAATCGCTCGGAGACGGCCCGACCGAGCGGTTCACGGCTCTCGAAATCGAGACGGAACATCTTCTGCGGATGTCGGTGTTGGGCCAGACCGATCAGGTTGCGCTTCACCGTGGTCGGTCGCGATGGATCGACGATGAGACCGTCGGCATCACATCCCATCGCACGAAGGTACCGCCGCAACGACTCGCCTTCGGGGTCGCCACCGATGACGCCGAAGCAGAGCACCTGCGCCTCCAGCGCTGCGAGACACGACGCGACGTTGCTCGCACCGCCGGGAGATTCCTTGATCTCGCGCGGATCGCCCGCCATCAGTACTGGAACGGGTGCGTCCGGCGAGAGCCGTTCAGCGGCGCCATATACATGCTGATCAAGCATGAAATCGCCGATCACCATGATCCGCGACGGCTTCCATGAGGCGAGTCGCGTCAGAATTCGTTCATGGATTGCCGCAAGCGGCGCAGACACGGGACTGATGTGAGGAATCGACCTTGGAGCGTGTGGCACGTCGCCAGTCTAACGCCGCCCGGCCGTTTCCACGGCGATGGCCGCTCGCAGCGCGGCGAGATACGCGGATTCGCCGTCAACAAATTCGATCACGAGGTCGGGAACGACCACCGGCGGCATGTCGGCGATCGCGGCGACATGCGATTGGAGTTTCACCCAATCCTTCCGGGTCACAAAGATCGCGTCTGCCGCTCGTGCCGCATCAGCGAGCGAGCGGGTCACGCGAGCGTCGACGTTCGCGTGATCCCCCGCGCTTACGCGGCGAACGACCGTCGCTCCCTCCTGCTCCAGTTGGCTCAGCACAGCGCCCGGATTTCCGATGCCGCAGAAGGCGACCAGTCGCTTTCCTCGCAGCCAGTTGACGCCCGTCCGCGCGGTCACGCCGTGTTCGTGTATATCGATAGCCCGCCACGCGTGACGCGTCCACGCGAGCGGAGCACGACCCGAGTGTCGCTTGATGCTCGCCTCGAGCGCTTCGTCCACTTGTTCGCAGCGCGTCACGATCACCGCGTCCGCTCGGCGCAGAGCTCTCGCCGGTTCGCGCAGCCAGCCACTGGGAAGGAGCGGGCCGTCGAGCGACGGTCGCGTCGCATCGACGAGAACCACATCAAGATCCCGGGCGATCTGCCGATGTTGGAAACCGTCGTCGAGCAGCACACAGTCAGTGAGCGAAGCATCGGACGCGAGCGACGTGCTCACCGCGTCGTACCGCGACGGATTCGCCACCACTGGAATATCTGGAACCAGGAGCGCGTACTCACGCTCCTCGTCACCTCGTTCGCCGGCTTTGGCTTTGTAGCCTCGCATCGCGATGAGCGGATGATGGCCACGACGCACCAGGGCCTCTGCGGTCCAGGCCACGAGCGGCGTCTTTCCAGTGCCGCCGGCCGTCACGTTGCCGATCGAGATCACCGGTCGCGCGAGCCGTCGAACGCCGGCCGAAGCGTCGAATCGTGCATTGCGCATCGCAACACCCATTCCGTACATCCACGAGAGTGGACGAGCGAGCAACGCCAGGCCGGGCGGCAGCGGACCTTGATCGCTCATAGTTTGTCTTTCACGCTGTCCGCGATCACGTTGTCCGTAGCACGACGCAATGCGTCGGCGCTCTCGCGCCGGGTGATCGCCAGTTCGCGACGATGCATGCGAATGGAGGCGAACGCGTCGAACATCGCCAATAGGACGACGCCCAACAGCGCGAGAGCCGCGGCCAGCCACGCGAAAAGATACGGCAGCGGCGTGGCGTCGGGGTCGATGATTCCGAAACCCAGCGCCGCCGCAACGACCGCGAGAAGCCCGAAGACCAGCGATGCCCTCCGAATACGGCGTCGCAGCGGATGGACGTCGGCACCGGCGAGTCGCCCCCAGTACCACGCCATCGTGAACAGCAGCGCCGACGCGAGAACGAGCGTGACCCACGGTGACAGATGCGTCGCTGCAACAATCATCAGCGGTCCGTCCTCTCGCGCGACGTCGCGTCGCGCTGGACACCCCTCGCATCGCGCTGGACACCCCTCGCATCGCGCTGGACACCTAGTCGTTCAAGGAGCGGCACGGTGCGCAGCATCGGCAATCCCATGACGCTCGTCGGATCGCCTTCGCATTCCAGAGGCCAACCAGCGGCGAGTCGCTCCGAGTAGTTGTACCCGCCGGACTTGCCGCGCCAGGCTCCGCTGGCGACGTACTCGTCGAGCGCGCTGTCGCTCACATCTCCCAAGAAAACGTGGGCCGCATCGACGAAAAGATGTCGCGTTCCATCCACGCCGATCGCCGTAACACCCGTAATGACGCGATGGGATCGACCGCGAAACCCCTGCAGCATCGCTCGCGCGTGCGTCTCGTCGCGAGGTTTCCCGAGCAGGCGATCTCCGTCGAGACACTCCGTGTCCGCGGCGAGAACGACCGCACCCGTTGGGCGATGGCGATCGATGACCCGCGCCGCCTTGAACCACGAGAGCGCCGTAACGAATGCTTCGGGCGTTGCGGCACCTCGCCTGAGTTTGGCGTCGTCGATATCGCTCTCGACGATACTTGGATCGAACCCGGCGCCGCGAAGAAGCGAGCGTCGGCGCGGCGACGCACTAGCGAGGATCAGCGCGACTCCACTCATCGTGGCTCCCCCGAACAGCCGATTCGGTGCATGCCCGCATCGAGGGCTGCAAGAACGTTGGCGACGCTGATGCCGCGCATGAGTCGATCGCCGATCGACCTGTCGCGATAGTGCCCGCTGAATCGCCTCGCCTCATCGGACCGCAGCACGCACGAGTCACGGCCGTATGGGCCGACGGATGCAGGGTTGGTCGGACCAAAGAGCGCCAACAGCGGTCGATCGAATCCGACTGCCATGTGCAACGGCGCGGAATCGTTGGCGATGACCAGATCGCTGCCGGCAATCACGGCCATGCTTTGACCGACGGTGGTCATACCCGCGAGCGTCATAGCCCGTGGTTGGTCCTGAGGCATGGCAGCGTCGACCTGCCCCGATTCGGCCGCCGTACCCAGAAAGAGAACATGATCGAAGCCACGGGTCAGCAGTTCCGGCGCCAGCGTGCGCCATCGCTCCGCTGGCCAGTCCTTGCTGACCCAGCGACTGGTCGGTGCCAACACCGCGTAACGACCGATCCCCCGACGGGCACGCTCGTGCGACCACCAGGTCCGGGCAGCCTCGCTGGTGTAGAGACGAAGGTCGGTCTTGCGCGGAATCCCCGCGGCGGAGAGCAGTCCGAGCATTCGATCGACTGCATGCTGCGCGACAACTCGATGACGCTCGTTGCAGCCAAGCCAGCCGAGTTCACGGGCATCCGAGAACCCGATTCGGCGTCGAGCGCGCGTCGACAAGGCCAGCCACCCGCTCCTTCCCAGCCCTTGAGCATCCACCACGAGGTCGAAGCGATTTCGAAGGGTCCGGGACCAGCGAATCGCATCCATCGCGACAGTCGGATCCCACCATCGCGTCCAGTTCGAACGATGAAAGGCCACGATCTCATCGACATCCGGGTGGGCATCTACCGCATCGGAGAAGCTGTCCTGCACCAGCCACGCGATTCTTCCGTTGGGAAATGCCGCTCGCAGCGAGACCGCGATCGGGACCG
>JBBQCR010000031.1:0-15681 GCA_038318935.1 Phycisphaerales bacterium | reverse complement strand
AACGGCCTGCGCGTCCTATTCGGCGGACTGGTCGGATCGTCAGTGGACCGCCATGCCCGATGACGCGGGTCTCGTCGGCGGCAACTGCGCCACCTACCTCTCCACCGTCGCGTGCCCGCCGCAGCAGTTGCTCGGCTGGGCAGCGAACGGCGCCATGTGGGGCTACTTCCTCGGCTCGACAGGCCAGTGCGCCCCGTACGGCTACACCGGCAACTGCGGCAACTGGGTCATCTACAAGCCGATCGAGTTCACCGGCGCCAGCGCGGGCTTCGGCTCGTTCCGACTGCCCAACGTCAAGTCGTTCGCCGGCTACGTGAACAACAAGTTTTACGATCCGGTGTTCTGGGCCCCGAAGGACAAGATCAACCTCGCGATTGCGGAGAAGTACTTCGCCCTCGCCGACCAGTTCAACTCCAACGACAACGAAATCGCGTACAGCACCTACTGCTTCAGCCCGGCGGCGATGTACGCACCGGACGTTGTCTCAAGCACGGGCTACAAGAACCCCAACTCACTCGCTGCGGGATACCGCTCGCCGGCCGTCGGCATGTCCACCTACCCGGACCTCAAGACTCGCATGCTCGAGCACTCATGGCTCCAGAATGCCGAGTCCGCGGTCAACTCCAACTTCGCCGGCGGCAACGAGCCTTGGTACTTCAACCACGGCTACAACAGCGCTCCAGGAACGCTCTTCTTCGATGGACACGTCGGCATGATGGGCGTCGGTGACGCCATGGAATCCGACGCCCGTGCGAAGGCGACCAACAACACCCCCGGGTTGGCCGAGAAGGGTCTCTGGAACCGCACCACGCCATTCGGAGCGAACGGCTACTTCGGCGCTCAGAGCTACGACTTCCTCGTCGACACGTCGTATCACGTTCTGACGACCGACGGCATCCAGGGTCGAGACACCATCGGCGCGAAGTAAGCTTTTCGGTCAGTACAAGTCACAGGATCATCCTGTGATCAATCACCATTCGGGCATAGCGTTGCTGCGGCGGTCGTCCGAACACCATGCGTACGGAAGCGAGACCGTGCACACTCCCCTGAGTGTGCACGGTCTCTTCGCTTTCCATCGCCGCATCGGCATGAACTTCGATTGCCGGAGGGGACATCGTGGCGATAATCCCCGCATGCCCAGTCCTCGATCAGGCGGCGGCTGGCCCGCCATCCTCTATACCTTCCGCCAAGCGCGAGCCGCCGGAGGCGTGGTCCGACTTTGGAAGAGTCTGCGCTCGAAGAACGCCTGCAAGACCTGCGCGCTGGGCATGGGTGGCCAGCGCGGCGGGATGGTGAACGAGGCCGGCAGCTTTCCCGAGGTCTGCAAGAAGTCGATCCAGGCGATGACCGCGGACATGCGAGGCGCGATTCGCGCTGACTTCTTCGAGGAGTTCACGCTTGATGCGTTGGCGGCGTTCTCGTCGCTCGAACTCGAAGCCGCCGGGCGCATCACGACGCCGCTGTACGCCGGTCCCAATGATCGTTCGTATCGACCGGTTTCGTGGGACGAGGCGATCCAACGCTCCGCACTGGCCATGCGATCCGCACCGCCAGAAGAGTCGGTGTTCTATGCCAGCGGCCGATCCAGCAACGAGGCCGGATTCCTGCTGCAGCTCGTCGCGCGGTTGTCCGGAACCAACAACGTCAACAACTGCTCGTTCTTCTGTCACAACGCCTCGGGCGTCGGACTGAAGGAAGTCCTCGGCTCCAGTGCGGGCACTGTCGACCTCGAGGATCTCGATCTTTGCGATCTGGTTGTTCTGGTCGGCGCCAATCCCGCGTCCAACCACCCGCGCCTGATGCGGACGCTGATGGATCTGAAACGACGCGGCGGCGCGGTCGTCGTCATCAATCCGCTTCGTGAAGTAGGACTCGTCAACTTCCGTGTTCCGAGCGACGTGCGATCATTGTTGTTCGGCACCACGATCGCTGACGAGTACGCCCAGCCGCACATCGGCGGCGATGTCGCCTTGTTCTCAGGAATTGCCAAGGCGCTGCTTGAGCATGGCGCAATCGATCGGGCGTTCGTCGACGACCACACCGTGGGGTTCGAATCGTGGCGCCGGTCGATCGACGAACTCTCATGGCCCACGATCATCGCGAGTGCGGGCGTGGACGAAGCGGGCATTCGCAGGATTGCCGCGCGGATCGCAACCTCGAAGTCGATGATTCTCTCGTGGACCATGGGTATCACCCACCACGAGCACGGCGTCGCGAATGTCCATGCGATGACCAACGTCGCTCTGTTGCGCGGGATGCTCGGTCGTCCCGGGGCTGGGCTCCTTCCGCTGCGCGGACACAGCAATATCCAGGGCATCGGTACCGTCGGTGTGGTTCCAGCACCATCGCAACGATTTCTTGATGCCCTCGAGTCACGCTTCGGCGTCCCGATGCCGCGCACACCGGGACTCGACACGCTTGCAAGCATCGAACGCGCCGCCGAGGGTCGCCTGCGCTTCGCGATGCACCTGGGAGGGAATCTTTTTGGTTCGGCTCCTGATGCCACGGTCGCTCGATCGTCGCTTCGAAAGATCGGCATGACGGTGTTCCTCTCGACGACCCTCAACACCGGCCATGTGCACGGCCGCGGCGCGGAGTCGATCATTCTGCCGGTTCTCGCCCGAGACGAGGAATCGCAGGCGACGACGCAGGAGTCGATGTTCAGCGTGGTGCGGCTCTCAGACGGCGGTCCCGCTCGCTTCGACGGTCCTCGCAGCGAAGTCCAAGCGATCGCGTCGATCGCCCGACAATCGCTTGCGGGCAAGGGGTCGATTGACTTCGCGAGCTTCGAGTCGCATGCGGCGCTGCGAGAGGCGATCGCCTTCGCGGTCCCGGACATGGCGAGCGTCGCAGGCATCGAATCGACCAAACGCGAGTTCGTCGTCCCCGGACGGATCCAGCATTCCCCGACTTTCCCGTCGGCCAGCGGCCGAGCCGCCTTCTGTGCAGCAGCGATTCCATCGCTTGTCAAAGCGGATGCGGCGCAAGGCGTCTTCCGCTTGATGACGATTCGCAGCGAAGGGCAGTTCAACACGATCGTCTACGAAGATGCCGATACCTATCGCGGTCAGACGCGCCGCGACATCATCCTGCTGCATGCCGATGACATGCGAGCGTTGGGCATACGCGAGGACGATCGCGTGCGCGTCGAGAGCGAATGTGGAGCGATGGACGGCATCGTCGCTCGCACCTTTGACATCCGACCGGGCAACGCCGCGATGTACTACCCCGAGGCCAACGTGCTCGTACCGGCGCGGGCCGACGGACGCAGCCGAACGCCGATGTTCAAGAGCGTTCCGATTCGCGTGCGCCCGAGCCGCTCGCTGACGGTGTTGCCGCGGTGACGACTCTGTGCGGATGGGCGTACACCGTGCAACGCCCAGCTCGGGCAAAGCCGATGAGCGTGACATTCGACTCGCGCGCGAGATCGATGGCCAGCGACGACGGCGCCGAAACAGCCACCACGAAGGTGATCCCCGCAGCGATCGCCTTCTGCACGATCTCAAACGACGCCCGGCCGCTGACCATCAGGGCGTGGCGATTCAGCGGAAGTGCCCCGTCGAGCATTGCGTGGCCGATGATCTTGTCGACGGCGTTGTGCCGACCGATGTCCTCGCAGACCCGCAACAAGCGAATGTCCCCGTCCTCGGCCATTGCAAAGAGCCCAGCGGCATGCAGCCCGCCTGTCCGCTGAAATGTCGGTTGCGCTGCGAGCAGGGCCGCTCCGAGCGATTCGACTCGATCGATCGACACGACCGGCCCACCCTTGAGTGGCGGCCATCGGCGGCGAATCGCCTCGATCGTCGCGAGTCCGCACACGCCGCAACTCGACGACGCAAAGACGTGTCGAGTGAGCTTGTCCAGATCGACGACGACGTGCGGCGCGACCAACACATCGACAAGCGTTCCGGCCTCGCTCTCGCATCGGCGCACGTGCGCGATGTCCGCGCGACTCCCCAGCATCCCCTCACCCACCAGAAAGCCGACGGCCAGCGCCTCGTCGTCGCCGGGGGTCCGCATGGTGACGCTCACCGAGCGGCCCGCCACGCGGATCTCCAGCGGCTCTTCGCAGGTAATGTCGTCCTCCCCGGGCACAAGATCGCCGCCCTGTCGATACTGCCAGACGTCGTATCGTTCGAACTGCCGAGCCATGCGGACACTCTAGCTGTATGTGGCGAAAGTGCTTTGGGAAGGGAGGATGAGCAGGCCCAAATGACTTTCGCCACAGGTTGTTAGGAGACCGTCAGAACAATCTTTCCGCGATCGACGCCGGACTTGCTCTTCTCGTGTGCCTTCGCGGCTTCGGCCAGCGGGAACGTCGCGCTCACCACCGGCTTGACCGTTCCGGCGCTGATGAGCGCCATGATCTCCGCGAGTTCCTTGCCGTTGGGCTGCACGAGAAACGCCGCTCCTTTGGCCTTGCGGGCCGCGAGTTTCGCAGCGGGCGGAGGCCCGACAATCGAGACCAGAAAGCCTCCTTCCTTGAGGACCGCGCACGATCGCTCCGCAGTCTCGCCGCCAATCATGTCGAAGACGACGTCGACGTCCTTGACGATCTCTTCGAACTTCTGGGCGCGATAGTCAATGACTTGATCGGCCCCGAGTCCCTTCACGAAGTCGAGGTTGGCGGCCGAGGCGGTACCGATGACCGTCGCGCCCTTTGCCTTTGCGAGTTGCACCGCGAAGTGACCGACTCCGCCTGCGGCGCCATGGATCAGCACAGTCTGGCCGGGCTTGAGATCAGCCTTGTCAAAGAGTGCCTGCCAAGCGGTGAGGGCTGCGAGCGGAACCGAAGCGGCCGTCGTGTGATCGATCGACGCAGGCTTCTTCGCGAGATCCTTCGCTGGAATGCAGACGAACTGGGCGTATCCGCCGCCGCGCATCACACTGATGTAGCCGCACACTTCGTCGCCGACCTTCCAATCGGTCACGTCGGAGGCAAGTCCTTCAACCGTGCCCGAGATGTCGTAGCCGATGATCAAGGGCAGCGGTTGAGCGCCCTTCATCATCCCCTCGCGGATCTTCCAGTCGACCGGATTGACCCCGGCCGCGCGGACGCGGATCAACGCCTCGCCGGCCGCGGGAACCGGCTTGGGGGCGTCCTCGTAACGCAGGACTTCGGGCCCGCCGTAGGCATGGATCCGCACTGCCTTCATGGATGGAAGCGCCGGGGCAGCAGTCTGTCGGGCATCAACCACCGAGGCTGTGGCGAACGCGGCAACGACAACGGTGGCTCGAACGAAGTGCGTGATGATCTTGATCATGGGAGGATCCCTCGCGGTCGCTTGCGACATCGATTGCCGGGAACACGGGCCCCGATCCTGCTCGACGCTGCAACGGCCACCTGCGAGCGATTGTACGGATCACCACTTCGAAGGTTGCTCACCACGCCATGACCGCGCCTCTCGCTCCCACGTCATCGATCGCGCCACCAGAGCCCTCCGCCTCGCGCCAGGCCCAAGCGGCGATCATCGCGGCGATCTGTGCGTTCGCGCTGATGTCGAGCATCACCATGCTCCGACCGGTGCGCGATGAGATGGGACTTCGCGGCGACGTGAAAGATCTCCCGTGGCTCTTCACGGGAACGTTCGTGGTGATGCTGCTGGTTTCGCCGCTCTTCGGGCTTGCCAGCGCGCGGCTCTCGCGACGCGCGCTGCTGGTCGGTTGCTACTCGTTCTTTGCCGCCATGCTCATGGGATTCTGGGCGCTGATGCAGACGGAGTTCCGACCGGATCTCCTTGCCAAGAGCTTCTTCATCTGGGCGAGCGTCTACAACCTTTTCGTGGTGTCGATCTTCTGGAGCTTCATGTCCGACGTGTTCTCCACGGTGCAGGCCAAGCGGCTGTATGGCTACATCGCAGCGGGAGCGTCCTTCGGCGCGGTCGCAGGTCCGGCGACCACCAAACTTCTGGTGCAGAGTGTCGGGCCTGCGAACCTGCTGCCGATCGCAGCCACGGCACTCTTGGTTCCGATCCTCGGCGTCGTTCTGCTTGGCCGATGGCTCGGCACCTACAACCGTGGTCAGGCGGCGCGGGCTCCTGATGCCGCGCTGGGAGGCGGAATCCTCGCTGGATTGCGACTCGCGGTGTCATCGCCGCTGCTCCTGGGGCTGTGCGGATACTTCATCCTCTTTACGACCTTGGCGACATTTCTCTATCTCGAGCAGGGTCGCATCGTGAAGGCGAGCTTCGAGACGCCCGCGGATCGCACAAGCTTTCTCGCCTCGATTGACCTCGTCACCAACATCGCCACGTTGACGCTGCAGTTGGGATTCACCCGTGTACTTCTGGCCCGCATCGGCAGCATCCGTTCGCTGCTCGTGTTGCCGATCGTCACGCTCGTCGGCATTGTCGCGTTGGCAGCGGTGCCCACGACGGCCGTTCTGTTCTTCGTGCAAGTGATCCGCCGCGCAAGCGATTACGCGTTTGCCCGTCCCGCGCGCGAGAGCCTGTTCACGCTCGTCTCGCGCGAAGAGCGCTACAAGGCGAAGAACGTCATCGACACGGTGGTCTACCGCGGAGGCGACATGGTTGCCGCCTGGGTTGACGCCGGACTGCAATGGATCGGCGCGGGCATGGCGATGCTCGCCATCAGCGGCGTACCGCTGGCGCTTGGTTGGATCGGACTGATTGCGTGGCTCGGCAAGTCGATGCGCTCCCGTGAGTCGGAGAACGCCGCCGCCGCTTCACGCGCTCAGTGACCGGCAGCGGTTGGCGTTTTCGGTGCCTTGAGACTCTCTGCAAGCGTCGCGATTTCCGCGGGAGTCAGATGCAACGCGCCGGTTTTGAGCATTGCCACAAACCACGCAAGTTCTTCCGGCTGGCCCGGAAAACCGATGTTCCCCTTGGGACCGCTTGAACTGACAAGAACCGCTCCGTCCGATGCGAGGAACTCGAACCACGGAATGCCACCGGAGTTCTTGTCGCTCCTTTGATCGAGCAGCGCCTGCCCATCGCTCATTCGGACGGTGTCAACACGCACGTCGACGAACTCCTTGGCCAGTATCGCCGCGATGTCCGGTCGGGCCATCCAATCCTCGAGACGGTGGCACCAGCCACACCAGGGCGCGCCGAAGTGCAGGAAGACCCGTTTGCCGTCGGCCTTCGCCTGTGCGAGCCCCATTCGCACGACATCTGCCGCTTTCGGCGCGGTGGCCTGATGCTTGGTCAGGAACTCCAACACCTTCGCAGGATCGTGGCCTGAAGCGCCCTTCGCGTCGGGATTCGTGGGTTGCTCCAGCGCACCTGTTTCCTGATTGACGATCACCGCGCCGTCCGCGCTCAGTACCGTGAGATATGGCAGTCCACCGGTCTTGAGATCAGCGTCGTACTTCTTGACGAGATCGAGGTGCTTGTCCATACGGCCGACGTCCACCAGCACGACTTCGTATTCGTACTGCAGTTCTTTGGCGATCGTCGCGTCGGTAGCGCAGAGCTTGTCAAGCAGCTTGCACCAGCCGCACCAGTTGGCGCCCCATTGCACGAGCACTCGCGTGTTGTTGCGCTTGGCCTTGGCGAGTGCCGCAGCGATCTGCAAATGGGCGTCGGCCTTCTCGTCGTACACCGCCTTCGTTTCTTTCGCGACTGCTGGCGCGGGCGTGGCAGTGGGTGCTGGCGGATCGCCGACGATTCCCGCGGACCACGCGTTCGGTCCGACAAGGAGCGCCACTGCGACTGCGGAAGCGACGAGCAAGGCCGATGGCTGCAGACGAATCATGAAGGGGTCTCCGCAAAGATGCGAACGAACTGCCGTCACGCTATCAGGCCTTGGAAACGCTTGAAAGGGAGTAAGCCCCGGACGGGATGATCTGCAGACCGGGTGTCCGTACAGTGTTCGTCCGTTCGCTCGCGCGCCTTCCTCGGAATCCGCTATGACTCGTCTCGCCATCCTTCTCGTCATCGCCTTCTCGACGTCGGTCCTCTTGGCCGATCCTCCGCAGCCTGAAGCACCGACTGTCGCGAAGGCAGCGGAGGCATTTCCGCAGTCGTGGATAGGACATTGGAAGGGCGATGCCAAGGGCATCGGCGGCGACGGAGGCGAGCAACGGTTCGCGATGGAACTGATCATCGCGCCGACGTCGTCGCAAGACCGTTTCACCTGGACCATCGTCTACGACGGCGCCGCAGGTCGTTCGGAGCGGCCCTACGAGTTGCTGGTGCGCGATGCGGCCAAAGGCGAATACGCGATCGATGAGAAGAACGGGATCGTGCTTGCATCGCGATACTTCGACGGTGGTCTGTACTCGCACTTCCTCGTCGCAGGGACGCGGCTTGTCACGCGTGAGCGGTTGGAGGGTGCCGGAACCGCCGACGAGCGCATCACGGTGGAAATCATCACGTCGCTCGACGATCAGTCCGTCACCACAGGCGGCGAAAACGGCGCGCCCGAGATCCTGAGCTGGTCGCCGCGTTCGATCCAGACCGCAACCCTGCGCCGCGTGCGTGATGAGCTCAAGGCCGTCGCCGATACGCCATCGTCGCTCCCCGCCTGGCGAAAACTCACGACCGCTCCCTATCCCGGCAAACAGGACGACATCTATTTCCTGCGACCGGATCTCGGCTGGTATGTCAACGGCGCGGGCAAGATCTTCAAGACCACTGACGGCGGTACCACGTGGGTGGAGAAACTGCACAAGCCCGGCACCTTCTTCCGCTGCATTGCGTTCCTCGACGAGAAGCTCGGTTTCGCTGGGAACATCGGGCCCGGGTACTTCCCCAACGTGACGGATCCCGTACCGCTCTATCGCACCGAGGACGGAGGCGACACATGGAGTCCGGTCACCACGATCGACGGTCCACCGATCGTCGGACTCTGCGCGATGGAAGTCCTGCGCGAACAATTCGTCAACGCCGGCAACCTCGACACGCGGACGCGCATCGTCGCGACCGGGCGTGTCGGCGGACCGACGTGCCTCATCCTGAGCGACGACCGCGGCGCGACGTGGAAGCAGATGGACATCTCCAAAGTCGCAGCGATGGCGTTCGATGTGCACTTCTTTGATCGTGATCACGGTGTGCTCGCAGCGGCGAGCGATACGGATGTCACCAGATCCAACGCGCTCATCCTGACCACCAACGATGGAGGCATCACCTGGGTCGAGGCGTATCGCTCGACGCGACCGTTTGAGCTGACGTGGAAGATTGCCTTTCCGACCCGCGAGGTCGGATACGTCACCGTGCAGTCCTACAACCCTGATCCAGCAGTCACGCAGCGGGTTGTGGCGAAAACGACCGACGGCGGCAAGACTTGGAAAGAGATACCGCTAGTCAATGACGCAAAGGTGCGCGAGTTCGGGGTCGCTTTCCTTGACGCCAACACGGGATGGGTCGGGGCTACCCCCAGCGGATTCCAGACCGTCGATGGTGGTGCGACGTGGACCCGCGTGGCGATGGGAAACGCAGTCAACAAGATTCGCGTGCTTGAGACGCCGACCGGACACGTCGGCTACGCAATTGGTACCGAAGTGCATCGGATTGATGTGCCGAAGTCGCCCTGAACTTCTGTTGCCCGCCTTGAGGTGTCGCGCGTCCGCTGCAACAGAAACCGCTCAGAGCGGGAAGACCTTGAGCAGATCGAGCGCGGTCACTACGCCAATCGGTCGTCGTCCCTCGTCGATCACGACCACACGATGAATGCGGGCCTCGGACATTCGCCTCGCCACGCTTCCGACCGGATCGGTGGGCTCGGCGGTGATGACTGTCTCGCACATGAAGTCACCGATCGTGAACAGGGCTTCGGTGACGGGTTGGCGTTCCGCAGGCGCCTTGTCGTTCAGGAGATCGAAGAGAAAGCCTGACGGCGATTCCTTCGATTCAAGCGAGACACGGCGAAAGAGATCGGTGCGTGACACGACGCCAACGAGGACACCCTTGGGGTCGACAACCGGCGCGCCAGAGATCTTGCGCTCGGCGAAGATGGTTGCAAGTTGGCGGATCGTCATGCCGGGCGTCGCGCACACGGGATTGCGCGTCATCACGTCAGCCATGGTCAATGTGGGCATCGCGGAACTCCTCGAATCGTGTGACGAGGATACCCCAGCGCGGTGGATTCCGTCTCGCGTTCTGATCAAGCCGCTTCGCGGAAGGCGCGAACGTCGCTCACGATGCGATGGGTTGCGATCAACCGCTTGACGGCGTCGGCCTGTTCCGAGCTGAGTTCGGCGAAACTCACGGCGCAGACATGCCGGGCGGAGCTGACTCGTCGCGTACGTACGATCTGAGCGATACAGCACAACTGGGTCGAACCATCACCGATGCTCAGTGGCACGGAGCCGGTCATGTACGTCATGCGGCTGACAATGAGGGCGCCCTCGGTCGACAGATTGACGATCTTGCCCATGTTGCAGGCAATCGAGCCGCCCATCAGGAAACGCCGCGAGCGACGGCTATCGACGGGTTCAAAGATCTTGGCCGCATGAATGGGCTGTCGCGACATGGAGACGAAGATCGGCACCACAGGGCAATGAATTCATCCACGCCTCGGGTGTTGGTCAACCTGTGCCCGCAGGACCGCTGCAGATGACGCAGACAGAACGCCAGCGTCGGCTCGTGGCCATGCCTCATGCCCCCTCGATGTGGGCAGCTCGCCACCTGTCGTTGGGACAGCCTTCACGCGGTCCTCATCGCGTCGAAAGCCCTTGCGCGGTACCCTGTGCGGATGAAGGACACTTTCGCCGAGCTCGGTCTCGGCACGGAACTGCTCGCCGAGCTGACCAGCCTCGGCTACGAGGAACCGACTCCGATCCAGAAGGCCGCGATTCCTCCACTTCTTGAGGGGCGCGATCTCCTTGGCCAGGCAGCGACCGGCACCGGAAAGACGGCGGCGTTCGCCCTGCCCATCATCCAGCGGATTGGCCGCGTCAAGGCCGTTGCGAACAAGCCCTTTGCCCTGGTCCTCGTGCCCACCCGCGAGCTCGCTGTCCAGGTCGCCGAAGCCTTCCATCGATATGGCCGCAGCCTCGGCGTCTCGGTCGTCCCGATCTATGGCGGCCAAGAGTTCCATCGCCAGATCGCCGCCCTGAAGCGCGGTGTGCACGTGGTCATCGCAACGCCGGGTCGCGCCCTCGATCACATGCGCCGCAAGACGCTTGACCTCAGCGGGCTCATGACCGTGGCCCTCGACGAAGGCGACGAGATGCTCGACATGGGTTTCGCAGAGGACATCGAACTGATCCTCGAATCGACACCCGCTGGCCGCCAGACCGCACTCTTTTCAGCGACGCTTCCACCGCGCATCGCGGCGATTGCCGAACGGCATCTGCGCAGCCCCGAGCGCGTGCTCATCCCGCGCGACAAGTCGACCAAGGGGTCGTTGCCGAAGGTGCGGCAGACCGCGTACGTCGTCCCACGAGCCCACAAGATCACGGCCCTGGGACGCGTGCTCGATCTCGAGTCGCCGACGTTGGCGCTGGTGTTCTGTCGGACGCGCATTGAAGTCGACGAACTCGCGGAGCGACTTGCTGGTCGCGGCTATCGCGTCGAAGCGCTGCACGGCGGGATGTCGCAGACCGAGCGCGACCGTGTGATGAAGAAAGCCCGTGGCCAACTAGTCGACTTGCTAGTCGCTACCGATGTCGCGGCCCGCGGTATTGACATCGAGCACATCACCCACGTCGTCAACTTTGATGTGCCGTCGTCGCCCGAAGCGTATGTGCACCGCATCGGACGCACGGGGCGCGCGGGGCGCGAAGGCGTGGCGATCACCTTCGCCGAACCTCGCGAGCATCGACTACTTCGCAACATCGAGTACGCAACCAAGCAGAAGGTCGAGATCTCGACGGTGCCGACGCCAGTGGACGTCAAGGCTCGACGACTCGACGTGACCAAGGCCGCGCTGCGCGAGGCGATCCTCGCCGGCGACCTCGACGGATTCCGCGTCGTCGTGGAAACGCTCTCCGCCGAATTCGATCCGATGGAAGTTGCGGCTGCTGCGGTACGACTCGCTCACGAAGCTACCTCCGGCGCTGTTCCGACCGAGGACGATGTCCACATCCCGAGCATCGAGAGTCTCGCACGACCGCAACGTGATCGTCCGTTCCAGCAACCCGGATCACGGCCCGGCGAGCGCCCGTTCGAACGGCCGCGTGAACGTCCCATGCAGCGAGGCGGTCCGGAGACCGGACCGCGAGGACGCGATCCGCGCCAGCAAGACATGGTCCGGATTTACATCGCCGCCGGACGCCGTGCCAACATTCGCCCCGCCGATCTTGTCGGTGCTATCGCCAACGAGGCGGGCATCAACCCTCGCGGCATCGGTGACATCGAAATCGCCGACGCGTTCTCGCTCGTTGAACTTCCAGAGACCGATGCCGATCGCGTGATCGAAGCCTTGCGCGGCGCGACACTGAAGGGCCGCCGCGTGACTGTCCGCCGCGATCAGGGCTATAAGAAGCGGAGTTGACAGCGCTCGTGCGGCTTACGGCGTGGTGGTCGGGACCATCGGCGTCTCCCGCGACGCCGCTGCCCCGCCTTCGCGCACGAAGTCGGAGACGCCGGCAGCGTGCGCTCGGAGAATCGCCACGACCTCCGGGTTGTCGCTTGTCTCGACGATGCGAACGCCGGTGGGCGTGGGAGTGATCGTCAGCCGAACCTCGGTGCGATGATCGAAGAGCTCGACGAAGACGGGATCCCATTGCCGCAACCGACCTCCGCTCTGCATGCGAAGCTGAATCGCGTAGGCATGGTCCTTGATCTTGGCTGCCACCACCGGATCGTCCGACTCGGTGATCGCAGCGACGCCGCCATCGATCAGCGTGACCTCGCGCCGGATCTTCGTATGCGCGGCAAGCAGATCGTGAAAGACGCTCTTGTCGTACGCCAGCGATCCTGGCGCGAAATCGGGATCGACGACCGCGCCGGGACTGACGGCCTCGTTGCCCTGATCGGTGGCACACGCCGTTGGGAGCAAGGAAGTCAGAACGATGGTCGCGAGGAATCGGCGGTTGCGGGTGTTCACTGGTTGTTCCTTGGCACGTTGCATCGACACTGTAACGACGGCACACTCACTTTCCGCAGGGTCGCGTCGTTGAGCAGATTGGCGAATCAACGACGAATCGGGCACAATTCCAACATCAACAGCCCTTCCGAGAACTCACTCTTATGCGAATCACCTCCATCGTGCGCCCGCTCCTCGTTGCAGTCACGCTGACCGCCTCATTCGCCTCGTCCTCGATCGCATCGCCTGCCGCTGCCGCCGATGCCATCGACAAATTGCGGCTGCAGACGATGCTCATCGAGGGCGATGTCGGCATGATCGCAGCGGTGTTCCGACGTCATCCCGGACAAACGCTTCCCTTCATCGACAGCTATCTCGAGGGTGGTCTTGCGATGATCGAGAAGGGTGGCGACTCCGCGCCGAGTTCGGCGTTGCAGTCGTTTCGCATGGGCATCAAGTTCGCGAAGATCGCCGACGACGCTTTCGGCGGCACCACCTTCAGCGAATACGCGAACGCCTTCGCAAGCTTCTCACCGAGCGAGCAGAAGTCGTTCCGCGAAGGCCAGCGACTGTTTCGAGCTGGCATGAAGGCCGCCAAGGACGATCCCGCCGCGGCGATTGTCTCGCTGAAGGAATCACTGTCGCTGGCCCGCTCGCTCGGTGACCTCTGGGGTCAGGCGATGGCGGAGCAGGGAATCGCCGAAGTCGGTCGCACCATGGGCGGAGAGCAGCTCTCCATGGCCTACAGCGCGAGCATGAGCGCGGCAAAGCTCAATCAACAACTGCGACTCGTGGACGATTGGGTGGAGTCGATGCGCCTCAAGGCTTCGATTGAGACTGCACGCGACCAGGGACTGCAGGCGATCGGCTCGCTCTATCAGGCCTGGGAGCAGGTCTCGTCACGACGCGATGCCGATCCCCAACTCGTGCAGGCTGTCGGCACCCAATTAGTCGCCGCTCTGGATGCTGCGAAGCAGACAGAAGATGCCGCACGACTGCGGAAGGAGATCGCGGAACGATCGTCAGAACCAGCAAAGAGCACGAGCGGGTCGGTGAAGTGACCGTCACGATCCGACGAACAACCTTCGTTGTCGCCTTGCTGTTCGTCATGTTTGTCATGTTCGCCGCGACCGCTACGCGCGAGGTCGACGCCGTCGCGGCTCTGCGAACCCATATTGAAGCGCACGGCCTGAAGGACATCGCGACGCAGCCCTTTGCGACCTTGTCACTCTCGAAATCCGATGCCGCCGCAGCGAAGCGGATTCTGTGGGACGCGCACGTCGCTGCGATTCGTGCGGAGCGGACGAAGGAGATCGAGGAGAGGGTCATCGCTGTCGGCGGCGCACGCATGCCGATCTGGTTCACAACCTTTGGCGAGAAGCCCGCTGGCGGCAGAAGCCTGTTCATCTCCATGCACGGCGGTGGTGGAGCGCCGAAACAAGTCAACGATCAGCAGTGGGAGAACCAGAAGCGACTCTATGCGCCGCTCGAGGGAATCTACCTCGCGCCGCGAGCGCCTTCGGACGCGTGGGATCTGTGGCATCAAGCGCCGGTCGACGACTGCTTTGACCGACTCATCGAGGATCTGATCGTTCTTGAAGATGTCAATCCGGACCGGGTCTATCTGATGGGATACAGCGCCGGCGGCGACGGCGTGTTCCAACTCGCGCCGCGCATGGCCGATCGCTGGGCCGCGGTCGCGATGATGGCTGGGCATCCCAACGAGACCAAGCCGGATGGTCTCCGCAACATCGGCTTCACGCTGCATATGGGGGCCAACGACGCTGCCTACGACCGCAACAAGGTCGCGGAGCGGTGGAAGGTGATGCTCGACGAGCTTTCCGCGTCCGATCCAACGGGCTACCGCCACGAGGTCGTCATCCACGCGGGCAAAGGCCACTGGATGGATCGCGAGGACGCCGTCGCCGTGCCGTGGATGGCGAAGTTCACGCGCGATCCGTTGCCGACGCGCATCGTCTGGCTGCAGGACGATGTCACGCACGCTCGGTTCTATTGGCTCGCCAACGATGCGCCGAAAGCAGGCGATCGGGTGGTCGTCGAACGAACGGGGCAGGCGGTGCGAATCGTCGAGTCGACGAACATCGCAATGCTTCGTATCCGTCTTGATGACGCGATGCTTGATCTCGATCGTGAGGTGCTCGTCAGCGCTGGCGACAAGGAGCTGTTGCGGATCACGCCGAAACGAACCATCGCGATGTTGGCGACAACCCTGGCCGAGCGCGGCGATCCGCGCGGAATGTTTGCGAGCGAACTAAGCGTCCGCTTACGGTGACGACGGATTCTGCCGAGAACTCCGCGAGCGCGACCGGGGAACGCGATCCCGCTCCGTTGCGACTTCGTTAGCATGCGGGAATGCCATTCCGACTCTCCTCCGCGCTCGCACCGTTCGTGTGCGTCGCACTGCTCGTTGATCCCACGTTCGCACAATCCGTCGATGCCGACCCGTCGATGTCCTGGGCTGATTTTCCAGGACAAAAAGGTCGGCCTCACGCTCCGTGGGTCTTCCGTTGCACGCTCGAGGATCGGCCCCGAATGCTCGTCCTCGCGCTCGCCCCCGAGTGCTGGGTCGCGTACGACGCCCAAGGATGCCGCTTCGACAAGGCGTGGCAGGGCGGCGTGGTGTTTGATGGGAGTGTTTACACCGGCGCCCACGGTCCGAATCCGACACTCAAAGGCGACATCACGTTGCGTGGTCCGAGTGCCGCGTTCGCTACGACCGCCGATGGT
>JBBQCR010000030.1:0-16128 GCA_038318935.1 Phycisphaerales bacterium | reverse complement strand
AGATCGAGCCGTGTCGAGCCGGTGCGATTCCAGCGTCCGAAGCGCAGGTAGCGCACGCCGTTGACACGTTCATCGCGCGTCTCGCCTGCGGAGACGGGACACAGCACGGTGACCTCATGTCCACGCGAGGCAAACGCTTCGCAGAGTCGATGCCACACCTTCTCGATAGCGCCGGTGGGCGCTGGAGGCATGGGAAAGAACGCGCCGATGACTACAGTGATCCGCATCCGTGCGGAGCCCCCGCGGGCTTCCTTCGTGCGCTCAAAAGCGCGGCAGTTGGCGAACCTAGTAACGCGGCTTGGGCTTGGTGATGCGGTGTCCGCACTTCGTACAGGTACAGAGCTTCGGATCGGCCCAGAACTCTTCCATAGCTTGCGCGAAGTGGTTCACGATGTCCTTGCAGTCGAACTCCTTGTCGTACACGAGGTGTTCGCACTTCTCGCAGAAGAACATCAGGTGTTCGGTCTCGCCCGCCGGTCGACGGCGCTCGACGACCAGTCCGATCGTGTCCGGCCCGCGCTGCGGTGAGTGCGGTACGTTCGGCGGAATGAAGAAGACTTCGCCTTCCTTCAGCGGGCAGTCGACGATCCGACCATTCTGGATCGTGCGAATGTTGACATCGCCCTTCACCTGATAGAAGAACTCTTCGGAGTTGGTCATGTGAAAATCGTTTCGGGCGTTGGGCCCGGCGATGATCATGATGAAGAAATCCTTGCCGCTGAAGAGGTACTTGTTCCCGACCGGCGGCGTCATCAGGTGCCGGTTCCGCTCTACCCACTGCTTCAGATTGAACGGAAAGGTGACCGAGCCGTCGGCTTCGATTCCGTTGGGTTCCGTCGGCGTGTCGGGGTTGGTGTTGTGGTCGGGGACGCGACGGGGGTCGGCAAGCGAGGTCACGGGACACCTCCGGGCTGCGGGAAACGATCGCAGGGGCGCGATCGCGTTGGAGCCCCACGATAACGCTGGGTCCGTGCTGAGGGAACCCGCGGTATCCGCCTTGTAGGGACGAGAAGTGCGCTTCGGAACGACAGTCAGCCGATGGAGGAGTCTCAGGATTGTCCGACTTGTCGACACCGCATGCGCGTTCGGTTCCACCAAAGTCTCCATGGCCGCCTGATCCTCTTGGGGATCCTGCCTTCGCTCCTGCTGGTCGGGACTTTGGCTGGTCTTGCACTGGTCGACCAGTTCCGCACGCTTCGATCGAACGTTGAACGGCAGATGCTGGGGTCGGTGCAGAGCACCGCCGCTCGCGGCGAGGATCGGGTCAACGACGCCATCCGGACCGCAAGGATCATCGCCTCGGTCGAGGCCGTGGGGCTCTGGAAGGATCCCGACCAATCGATCCGCGTTCTTGAGGCCATTCTCGAACGAGACCCGGTCATCCAGTCCGTCTGGCTCGTTTTCGAACCGGATGTCGTGGACGGTGCCGCAGCAACGGCTCGATTCTCACCACGCGTGACGCGGGATCGCTCGCGCGGAGAGCACTCGACCGTGGATCGCAACGCAGATGTGGCGACCGGCGCAGCATACGAACGCACCGTTCGCGATTTCCGTGAGCGCGGCGAGATCGCCGCTCACGTCGGTGATCCGGTGTTGCGCGGCGGCGAACTGGTCATCGAGATTACCTATCCGATCGTCGCTGATGGTCGCTTGATCGGGGTCGCTGGCGCCGAGTATGCGACCAGGGAGATCGAGGTGGCGGTGCACGCCATCGCCGCCGATCTCGGGATGCAACTCTTCGTAGTCAGCGCAGGTGGCGTGTTCATCGCGACGAGCATCGATCCACTGACCGAGGGACTCGACCGGACGAATCTCGATGAATCGAAGGAGCTTCGTGCGACGCGTGTTGATCGCAGCGCCTTCGCGTCGGTGCTCGTCCCAATGCTCGCCCGCGACGGGGCACCGCGACTTGCGGTTGAGAACGATCCGGTCACGGGTCGTGCGACCTACTTCGCGACCGCTGGCACGCAATCCGGAAACTGGCGCATCATTCTGGCGACGCCGGTGGGGGAGATCGACGGACCGATCGTTCGCACGGTCGTCCGCAACGTGATCATCGGTATCGTCGGACTTTCGATCGTCGTCGGAATCCTGTTGTGGTTGGCGTTGAGCGTACGAGGTCGCATCAATCGGGCGATCGTTGTGGCGGAAGCCATCGCCGTCGGCAACCTCACCATGCGTGACGACGAGGAGACCACCAGTCGCGACGAATCCAGTGTCCTCCTGCGGGCCCTTGGTGAAATGGCGAAGCGCCTCGGTGGGCTCATGGCGAGCGTCAAGGCCGCCGGGCGCACGCTTGAAGCTGGCGTTGTCGACCTTGGCAAGAGCGCCGCCGAGCAGCGAGAAGCAGCGATGCCGCTCGGACAGTCGGCGACCCAAGTCGCCGCCGCAGTCAAGCAGATTTCAGCGACGGGAATCGAACTCACGCGGACAATGCAATCGATTCAGGAAAACGCGGCCGATACAGCGGACCTCGCGCAGCGTGGGCGCCAGCAACTCGCCGCAGTCGACGGATCCATGCGTGAGTTGGATGGCGCGACATCTTCCGTGGCAGCGAAACTCGCGGCGATCAACGAGCGGGCGGTTGCGATCAACACCGTCGTCACCACCATCACGAAGGTCGCGGATCAGACGAACCTGCTGTCGGTGAACGCCGCGATCGAAGCGGAGAAGGCGGGCGAGCAGGGGCGAGGTTTCCTCGTCGTCGCCCGTGAGATTCGTCGTCTCGCGGACCAGACCGCGGCAGCAACGCTTGACATCGGACACATGGTCGAGGAAATGCAGTCGGCGGTGTCCGCCGGAGTGATGGAGATGGATCGCTTCGCGGACAAAGCCCGACGCGGCGTTGAGGACGTCAACGAAACAGCACGACGGATGGGCGAGATCATCGGTCAGGTCGCGGAGAACACGAGTCGTTTCCGTGAGGTGACCGAAGGAATGGCCAGCCAATCCGCTGGCGCGATGCAGATCAGTGACGCCACAGGCTTGCTGCAGCAATCTGCACGCTCCGCGATCGAGGGCTTTGCCAGACTCTCAACGACAGCCCGTTCGCTGGAGGCAGCGAGCGACGCCTTACGCTCCGAGGTCGCGGCGTTCCGCGTCGCCGACGACGCCTGAGGTACCGTCGGGCTTCGCGTCGAGCTCCTCAAGGCGCTGTGACATCCAGGCGACCGAGCCTCTGCGCTCGAGATATTTCGCGAAGCTGCGGAGGGCCGTCGGATCGATGATTACGCTTGCGAACGGTGTGAAGTAGTGCAGGGCTTGAGCCGAGACGTAGTTGAGTGGCCGCATCGACTCAAGCATCAGTAGCGTCGGGCCGGTCATGCCGCGCTTCACGATCGCATTCAGTATGCGCTCGACTACCTCGCGTTCGACCTCATCCGGAATGGCAGGACCGGCAGGCTCGACGGCGAAGGCGTGACGGAGCGATGCGCGCATCCGCGAGATCCATGGCGCTGGTCCGTCGCTCATGACACGATTCCTCCCACCCGATCGAGCAGCGCCCGCACGATCGGCGCCGGATCCCCCGGGGGAAGGGGCATCATCAGTCCCCGCAGCCCGTCGAGGTTGCTCGGTCGCGCGCGCGACGAGAGCAGGATCGCGTTCCGGTCGTGCGCGACTCGTCGCACGGACGCGAGCTGCATGGTGCGACTTCCGAGCAGGGTCCTTACCCGGGCCGCGCTGTTGTCGATCGAACAATGGACGGGACAGTAGAACCGCTGCAACGCGACGAAGAGCGCGATCGACGTGGCGACCCCGGCCGCCCAATGTCCGACGAGCATTCCGCTGCCAACTCCAAAGGCCAAGACGGCGAGCCCGCCCGCGACGGCGGCGCCCGGGCGCTCTCTTGCGGGCCAAGAGGTCCATTGCACGGGGAGTGGCGACGCGGCGGCCATGAGTCCGACACGGTATCGGCGCGACGCGGACCCGGCGAGTCCGGCGTCCGCGGAGCGACGGATGGAGTAGGCTTTGCCGCTTCATGAGCGAGTCGACCGCGCACCCCACGTCTCCTCCGGCGATCAGCCGCTTCCGTGATCTCAACGAGATCCGTTGGATTCTCGCGACGGACTGCGGGAGCACGACCACCAAGGCGATTCTCATCGAAAGAGTCGGTAACGAGTACCGACAGACGCAGCGCGGAGAGGCTCCGACCACCGTGGAGGAGCCCTTTGCCGACGTGACGGTCGGGGTCGTGAACTCGCTGACGGAGATCGGCGAACTCGCCGGGCGTCGATTCATCGACGAAGACGGCAACATCATTCGTCCGGCGACCGCGACCGAAGGATGCGACATCTACATCTCGACGAGCTCGGCTGGTGGCGGACTTCAGATGATGGTGGCGGGCGTGGTCGCCCAGATGACCGCCGCGAGCGCCAAGCGGGCGGCGCTCGGCGCTGGCGCGATCGTGATGGACACGATCGCTGCGAACGATAAGCGCAAGCCGCACGAGCAGATTCAGCGCATTCGCGAACTGCGTCCCGACATGGTCCTGATCTCTGGCGGCACCGATGGCGGCAACACGCAGCAGGTGGTGCAGATCGCGGAACTCATCGCTCCGGCGAAGCCACGCCCGCGCTTCGGCGGCGAGTACCAGATGCCGATCATCTTCGCCGGCAACAAGGACGCGGCCCCGCAGGTGCGCGAGATCTTCCGCGACGGCTTCGATCTCTCGGTGGTCGACAACCTGCGCCCGGTGCTCGAACAGGAGAATCTCGGCCCGGCCCGCGACAAGATTCACGACGTGTTCCTTGAGCACGTGATGGCTCACGCGCCGGGCTACGACAAATTGATGCAGTGGGCCGACGCTCCGATCATGCCGACGCCGGGCGCGGTCGGCGACATCCTGCAACGAATCGCCGCAAGAGATCGGATCAACGCGGTCGGCGTCGACATCGGCGGCGCGACTACCGATGTGTTCAGTGTCTTCGGCGGAACATTCAATCGCACGGTCAGCGCTAACCTCGGCATGAGCTACTCCATCTCCAACGTCTGCGCCGAGGCGACGATGGCGAAGGTGCTCCGTTGGGTCCATCTCGACATGGATGAGCGCGAACTGCGCAATCGCGTCAAGAACAAGATGATTCGGCCGACGACGATTCCGCAGACGCTCGACGCCCTGGTGTTCGAGCAGGCGGTCTCACGCGAGGCGCTGCGGCTGGCGTTCATCCAACACAAGGAGTTCGCCACCACGCTCAAGGGAGTGCAGCAGCAGCGGACGGTCGGTGATCTGTTCACGCAAAGCGACGGCAATCGCTCGATCGTCGACCCGATGCACATGGATCTCCTCGTCGCTTCGGGTGGCGTGCTCTCGCACGCGCCGCGCATGGAGCAGACAGCGGCGATGCTGATCGACGCATTCGAACCGGAAGGCTTCACGACGCTGGCGAAGGACTCGATTTTCATGATGCCGCACCTTGGCGTTCTCGCGAGCGTGCATCCGGACGCGGCGATGCACGTGTTCGAGCGCGATTGCCTGGTCATCCTCGGGACCTGCATCGCGGCCAAGGGACAGGGCAAGACGGGCAAACGATGCTTCACGTATCGCATCACCCCCTCGAAGGGTGCGACGGTGCAGGGTGAGATGCTGGTCGGTGATCTCACGTTGGTGCGGCTCGGCGAAGGACAGACCGCGGAAGTGGCGGTCGCACCGGAACGCGGATTCGATCTGGGCAACGGTCCGGGCAAGAGTGTGCAGCGCACCGTCCGCGGTGGACCGGTCGGCATCGTTCTCGATGCTCGCGGTCGTCCGCTTGAACTTCCTGAAGATCGTGTCGCGTGTCGCCAACTGATGTCGGGTTGGGTGGCTGCCCTCGAGCTCTATTCCTGAATTGAACACCAGACCTGTCAGGCACTCCCAATGGCCAAGGCGTATACACCCGGACTCAAGGTCACTGCACATGCGCTGCATCGCGTGCGGCGATCGTTACCGATCCACGGCGAGGTGCTGGTCAAGGTCGGCGACCACGTCGAGGCGACGCAGGTCGTCGCCCGCACCTTCACCGATGGTGACATCACGCCTGTGCATCTGGCGAACATGCTGGCGATTCCGGCCGCTGAAGTGATGGAAGCGATGCTGAAGCACAAGGGCGATTCGGTGCGCGAAGGAGAGCTCATTGCTCGCACCAAGGGCATGTTCGGCATGTTCAAGAAGGAAGCGACTTCGCCCGCAGCGGGCACGATCGAGTCGATCTCCGCGCAGACCGGACAGATGATTCTTCGCGGCCCACGCCAGCCGGTCGACGTCGTCGCGTTCCTCGCGGGCGTTGTCGTCGAGGTGATTCCCAACGAGGGGGCGATCATCGAAAACGACGCGATGCTGGTGCAAGGCATCTTCGGCATCGGCGGTGAAGCCTTCGGACCGATTCGCGTCGCCTGCACCAAGCCCGATCAGCGTCTCGACGCGAGCCTGATCACCGCGGACATGCGCGGTGCGGTGATCATCGGTGGCGCACGCATGACGGTGGAGGCCATTCGCAAGGCGAAGGACATCGGCGCCGCCGCGATCATCTCAGGCGGCATCGACGACCAGGATCTCAAGGATTTCCTGGGATACGACCTCGGCGTCGCCATCACCGGCAGCGAGCGCGTGGGCCTGACGTTCATCATCACCGAGGGTTTCGGCGACATCGCGATGGCGACCAGAACCCATCAGTTGCTCTGCTCGATGGCCGGAAAGCCGACGGCAGTCAACGGCGCAACGCAGATTCGGGCGGGAGTCATGCGGCCTGAGATCGTCGTGCCGCTGGCGGGCGCACCGACTTCGCAGGGGCATGCGGTCGCCGGCGGCGGCGAGTTGGCGCTGGGCACTTTGGTGCGAGTCATCCGCGATCCGCATTTCGGAATGCTGGGCACCGTGAAGCGCCTTCCACACGAGCCCGCGGTGCTCGGCTCGGGATCGAAGGCCCGCGTGCTTGAGGTATTGCTCGCTTCCGGTGACAGTGTGATCGTTCCGCGGGCCAACGTCGAACTCATCGAAGGATGACCTGATGCGAAGTAGACACGATGGCGGAGACAACCGAATGCATGGTCGGCATCTTCGCCGCGGGCATCGTCGAACCAATCGGTCGGCGCTTCTGCTCGGACTGTTGGCGATGTTCCTTGCCGGCTCGCATGCCTTCGCGGCGCCGCCTGCGCCGATCGAAGTCACGGCCACCGACGAGCCGTGGGACGACGGCACGAATCTCGTCGTGCGCTGGAAGCCGGGCGTCGGCGGCGACCCGGTGGTGTCGTGGCAAATTTTCCGTTCGCGCACCAACGAGGAACTCGAGCAGGCGATTCGAGACGCGCGCGTCAGAGCGGCCACTACCGCCTACGAGGAGCGCCTGAAGGCTGAGCTCGCGAAGGAACTCAATCCGTCGGAAGCCGCGCGGGCGAGGGCCGTGTCACTCGCGCTCGAAGCGTCCGAAGCAGCATCAAAGGCGTTCGATGCGAATTCGGTGGATCGTCACATCCCGATCACGGTGCTCCCGTCGACGGCGAACGAGTTTGTTGTCGACCGCGTCGAAACGGGGAAGCCGTATGTCATTCGCGTTGTGCCTCGCGATCTCGACGGCAATCCGGGCGCGTCGACCGACACCGAGCCGGTGATCGCGACGATGCAGTCGTTTGTCGGCAGTCGCGCGTGGCTCCTCGCCGCGATCATCGGACTGTCGATGACGATCATCGGATGCATCGTGCTGGCGCGCGGCGGACGACGCATCAAGATCCGCCGCATCCCCGGACTTGATGCGATCGACGAGGCCGTCGGTCGGGCCACCGAGATGGGCCGCCCCGTGCTGTACATCCCGGGTATTCAGGACATGGACAACGTGCAGACGGTTGCGGGCGTCACCATTCTCGGGCGCGTCGCCAAGACCGCCGCCGAGTACGACGCACGCATCGAGGTGCCGACGGCCCGTTCGTTGGTGATGACCGCGTGTCGCGATGCCGTGCAGTCGGCGTACTTCGAAGCGGGTCGTCCCGAGTCGTTCAATCCTGATGCCATTCGCTACATCACCGACGAGCAGTTCGGCTACGTGGCGTACGTCGCCGGACGCATGGTGCGCGAGAAGCCAGCGACTTGCATCTACATGGGTCAGTTCTACGCGGAGTCGCTGCTCCTCGCCGAGAACGGCAACGCGATCGGGGCGATCCAGATCGCTGGTACCGCGGAGAGTTCGCAGCTTCCGTTCTTCGTCGCCGCCTGCGACTACACGCTCATCGGCGAGGAGTTCTTCGCCGCGAGCGCGTACCTCTCCGGAGAGCCGACGCAGCTCGGCAGTCTTCTCGGTCAGGACGTCGGCAAGTTCGTCACCGTCGCACTCATCCTGCTCGGTGTCGCGCTGGCCACTATCGGTTCGATTCGGGGCGGCGGATTCGCCCAGTCCGCGGCGGACTTTCTCGCCAACACCGTTCTCAAGGGCTGACGATTCGTCGGCACCAGCACAGCGGAGTCATCCCTCGTGAAGCGCACCGTTCCCGTCATCATCGCAGCAATCACCGGATTCGTGATTCTGATCGCGTTCTTCCTCCCCCCGACTCAGTCGTGGGGCGAAGGAGCTGGCATCTGGTTCAACATCCTCGCCGCGTTCGCATTCGTGCTGGGTGGCGCGAACTTGCTGAAGGTTCAACTGGAGACCATCTCCTCGCGACGCCCTGGCTGGGGCTACGCCTTGGTCGTAGTGCTCTCTTTCGTCGCGATGCTGACCGTCGGTCTGCTGAAGGTGGGCGTGAATCCGGAGCCGCAGTATCCGGATCGCGCGTGGAGCGGACCGTTCGACATCGCCTCGTCACCGTTCGGATGGTCGTACGCGTATGTGTTCTCGCCGCTCACGTCGACGATGTTCGCGTCGCTTGCTTTCTATGTTGCGAGCGCCGCGTTCCGTGCCTTTCGCGCCAAGAACATCGAGGCCATTCTGCTGCTGACCACAGCGTTCATCGTGCTGATCGGCAACACGGCGGCAGGCCGGATTACCGACGGACTGCCCGACTGGCTCAGCTTCCTGAAGTTTGACGTGCTTGTCGCCAACATCATGTCGTACGTGAGCACCGGTGCGTGGCGCGCGATCACCATCGGCATCGCCATCGGAGTCGCAGCGACGAGCCTCCGCGTTCTCCTGGGCATCGATCGGCCGTATCTGGGGCGGAACTGACGATCGCCACGATCGGTTCGCAGCCTGCGCCGTTTCCCGACCTCACACCTCGTTCACGCAAGCCAAGGCTTCCTTCCCATGCTCTCGCTCCTCGAACGCATTGACCGACGCGTGATCTTCCTGCTGATGGGGCTTGCGGTGTCCATTCCGATCCTCTTTCCGCTCCCGCTCGACTACAAGCCCAGCAGGCTTGCGCAATCGGTCTTCGATGCGATCGACCAGCTTCCCGAAGGATCGCGGGTCTGCATCAGCTACGACTACGACCCTGCCAGCGCCGGTGAGTTGCAGCCGATGGCGACGGCGATGCTCTATCAGGCTGCAATGAAGAAGCACAAGATCTTCTTCATGGCGCTGTGGGGTCCCGGAAAGACGTTGGGATCGGAAGGCGTGCAGCAGATTCTTCTCAAGTATCGGCCTGAGTACCGATACGGCGAGGACTACGTCGAACTCGGCTACCAGACAGGCAACGAAGTGGTGATCAAGGTTGCGACCACAGACCTCAAGCTGCAATTTCCCACCGACGTCAAGGGCACGCCGATCGAACGCATACCGGTGATGCGCGGCGTGGCCAACCTGCAGGCGATGGACCTCGTCATCAGCATCAGCGCGGGGTATCCGGGATCGAAGGAGTGGGTGCAGTACTACGTGTCCGCGTTCCCGGGCGAGAAGTTCGTGACCGGCACGACGGGCGTGCAGTCCGTCAGCCTGTATCCGTACATTCCGCAGCAGATCATCGGGATGCTCGGCGCGATCAAGGGTGCGGCCGAGTACGAGACCATCGTGAAGGCTCGTTACCCAGGTCCTGACGGGAAGCCGCCGCCGGAGTTGGGTGAGGGACAACGGCGCATGGGACCCCAACTCTCCGCGCATCTTCTGATGGTCTCCCTCATCATCCTCGGCAACGTCGTGTTCTTCCTGCAGCGGTCCGCGAAGCGTCGGAAGGAGGCGGGGCGATGAAACAATCGACGCTTGTTTGGGCGATCATTTTCGTGTTGGGCGCGATCGGACTTGTGGCCAACGGCCTTCTGCGTCCCAATGGATTCAGCAAGCAGTTCGTGCTGGTCACGCCGGTCAAGTTCATTGAGGTCGATGTCGCGGCGCCGATCGGCGCCGCGCCGGACGAAAAGACGGTGACGAGATGGGTGGCGAGCGATAGTCCGATGCTGTCGCTCCCCAACGTTAGTCGCACGCGCACCGCGCCAGTCGGTTGGTCCGATGTCACGGAAGTATCGGCCACGGAAGCGTGGCGCCGTCAAGGGGCGCCGGTCGTCGCGGGCGAACCGTACGTGCAGTTCAGTTGGGCGAACACGATCGGCGTCTGGATCGCGGCCTTCTTCACGCTTGCGATCCTGTCGTTCCTCTGGAACGACAATCCGGTCTACAAGTTCGCCGAGTCCGTCGTCGTCGGCGTCTCCGCCGCGTATTGGATGGTCTTTGCGTTCTGGTCGACGCTCGTTCCGACGTTGGCCCAGCCGCTGATGCCGGGGTTGATGAAGGCGTGGGCCCTTCCGGGAACGTCGGGCACACACGAGTCAATGTGGTGGGTAGCGTTTTTTCCGCTGGGACTCGGACTCATGCTGCTCATGCGACTCTCGCCCAAGGGGGCTTGGATCTCGGTGTGGCCGCTGGCGTTCATCGTCGGACTCACCGCGGGCATCAAGCTCGTGTCGCATGTGCAAGCCGACTTTCTGGCCCAGATCTCCAACTCCATCTTGCCCCTCGTCGCCATGCGCGAAGGAGCGTTCGATTGGGGCAAGTCGCTCGGAAATCTCACGCTCATCGTTGGACTGCTGTCGGTGCTCACGTACTTCTTCTTTTCCATCGAACACAAGGGTGTCGTCGGCAAGGTCGCTCGGGTCGGCGTGTGGTTCCTCATGGTTGCGTTCGGCGCCGCGTTCGCGTTCACCGTCATGGGGCGCATCACGCTGTTGTCGGCGCGCATGCAGTTCCTGTTCGATGACTGGCTGTGGCTCATCGATCCCAACGGATCGCACACGGTGGTCGCGACGGTGAAGGCAGCGACGGGAGTGTTGATGAGCGCTCTCGTCACGTGATCGTTCACGAGCACTGCGCAAATTCTCCACACGGACAATCTGCAGGAAAAAACACCCCTCGTTCGAGGGGTGGCTTTTTTGGCGGGTAGATTGCAGACGTCGTGTGAGAGGGAACGCACGCACGGTGCTCGCAGTGTCGCGAGCCCGACTGAGAGAAGGATCCCGACAACAAACTCCTCGGAAGGGGGCTTCTATGCGGCTGATGCCGATGGTGATGTCCTGCGCGCTCATGGCGACGATCGCAGGTCAGGCGGGGGCGAGTATGGTGGGGTACTGGAACTGCAACGGATTCGATCCGGCAGTAAGTACGACGATGTTCGCGTCGCAAGGGAACGGGACGCTGAACTTCGCTGACTTCGGTGATGGAGCTTCGGTGTTCGGAGGAACGGACCTGAACGCACCGGCCGGAACGATCGCCGGTGATTCGCTGGGACTCACCGGTGCCGCGAACAACGGTTCGTTCGCCCAGATCGACCTCTCGACGGTGGGAATGGTGGACTTGACGTTGTCCTTCGCGGTTCGTCGCAGCGCAACTGGCTTCGGCGACAACCGTGTCGATGCACTTCTCGGTGGCGTGTGGACGCAGGTCGCTACGTTTACCGGGCCGACGACCACGTGGGCGATCGTCAGCGTCGATCTGACAGCATTCAACTCCCTTGAGAACGGGACCGCATCCCTGCGTCTGGTCTTCAACGGCGCAACAAGCGGTTCAGGGACAGCTCGAATCGACAACGTGCTGGTCGCTGGCAGTGCGGTTCCAGCGCCAGGAGCGGCGGCACTCGTGGGGCTTGCAGGGCTCGTCGGGGGCAGACGCCGACGCTCTGCCGAGTGACTTCCGATTCAGATCACTCCCGGTGTGCGGTGTCGTCGCTCGACCAATGGTCGCGAGCGGCAGGATGTCGGTCGCAACCCCGTCCCGGGGCATGATTGTGGCGACGACGACACCGCCACGCCTTTCTAAAGAGTCGCGTAGGTGCAGCGACTTCAAAAGAGATCCTTGGTGGTGTAGGTGGTTCGACCGGAATCGGATGGGCGCAAGCCCTCCGATTCCGGTTGGGCTGCCACGGCCGAAGGCCATCGCGTCCCTCGGTCCTCGCACCGACCTTGGTCTACTGAAGCGGGGGCCCCGACGGACTGGTTGCAGGAGCACCAGCCACACTCACCATCCGTATGGCCAGTTCGATCGCCGCCCGCATCGACCCTTCGCTCGCGACATTCGTGCCGGCGATGCCGAACGCGGTGCCGTGGTCGGGACTTGTGCGCACGATCGGAAGTCCCACCGTGACGTTGACGGCCTTGTCCCAACCGAGCAACTTGACCGGAATGAGGCCCTGATCGTGATACATCGCGACGACGAGGTCGTACTTGCCGGCGGCGGCGTCGATGAAGATCGTGTCGCCCGGAAATGGGCCAAGTGCGTCAATGCCATGGCGTCTGGCGACTTCGATCGCCGGTCGGATGATGCGCTCTTCTTCATCGCCGAAGAGACCGTTCTCGCTGGCGTGAGGGTTGAGTCCACAAACGGCAACCATCGGCTTGGCGAAGCCGAGCTGTCGGCAGAGCTGCGCGCCGAGGTCGATCGCATCGAAGACGCGCCCGATGGTCAGGACGTTCTTGATCTCCATGAGTGCGACATGGGCCGACGCGAGGGCCACGCGGAGGCGAGGCGAGACGAACATCATTGCGTGCCGTTTGGCCTTCGTCCGAGCCGCGAGCAACTCGGTATGACCAGGCCACCGGAAGCCGGCCATTGACCAGCTTTCCTTCGAGATCGGACCGGTGACCACAGCATCGAGACGGCGCGGATCTCCGGGCTCGCGCAGGGCGTCGGCAATCGCATCTTCGACGAAGAGCTTGCTTGCGGCCCCTCCCGATTTCGAGGGTCCGGCGATCCCGTGTCGGTGTATCTCTTCGGTCGGGTAGTCCAACACCGTCACGTCACCAGTCAGCGGCATCGACGCTCGATCGGAACCGGCGGCGACACGGAACCAGTACGGATGGATCCCCGCACGATCGGCGGCAAGAGTGAGCCGCTCGTTCTGACCATAGACGACGAAACGCGCCGTCTTGCGGAGCTGCGCATCGGCAAGCGCCTTCACCGTCACCTCAGGTCCGATGCCCAGCGGATCGCCCATCGTGATACCGATGACGGGAAGGGCGTTCGACGCGTTAGGCATGCGCGGATTGTAGAGACGCCATCCGTCGTCCGCCTTCAGCGACAACAGCGGCCGACGTGGCTTGCGTCGAATGCAAAAGCGAATCTCCCGCGTCGACCAAAGGCGCGGCCATCTGTCCGACGGTCAGCGGATCAGGATCGTGCTGTTTGGCTCGGTGAGGCACTCGTACACGAGTGCAATATCGTCGGCGGCCATGCGAACGCAACCGAGCGATCGCTCTCGACCAATGGACTCCGGCTCGATCGTCCCATGGATGCCGTAGCCAAGGAAATCCTTGTTCTTGTCCTCGATCCCCATGATTCCGATCCAATGCTCGCCGATCGGATTCTTCGGATCGCTGCTCGCGAAGTGCTCGTTGGACTTGGGGTGGGTCCATTCGGGATCGATCAGTTTCGACTTGGGTCGCACCTTGAACAGCCCGGTTGGTGTGCCATTGCTCTCGCCAAGTCCACAGCGGAGGCTCGCGACCATCACGCGTGATCCCGACGTTTCGGATTCGCCGTCGAGATAGAGGTTGAGTCGGAACTCCTCCTTGATGACCTCCGCGTGAAAAGTACCCCTCGGAACGCGAAGCCGCTGTCCCGGACGCAACTTCCGCTCATCCTGAATGCCGTTGAGCCGCTTGAGAAGCGAGGTCTCGCAGGCGAGTTTCTCTGAGCGCACGATCTTCACCAAGCTGTCACCGGGCTCAATCGTGTAGGTCAACATCACCGGGTCGTTCGGATTGATATTGGTGTTCAGGAAGAGAACCTTTGAGAGCGCATTCACGGTCTCGTAGGCCCGTTCGCGCTCCGCCTTCGAAAGGGTGCCGCTGTCCAGCGCCCGGGTGACGAGCACTCGGGATTGAACCGGATCGGTCGCCTGGATCTGAAACGCCTTCGCAAGATCGGCATTCGCAGTGAAGCCAGCGCCGACGCTCGATCCTGCATTTGGCGCCGAGCTGGTCGGCGGGCTCACCGACGGAGGTGGCTGGACTGCTGGCGATGTCGGAGCTTTCGACGGCGCGGCGGGTGGAGCGGAGTTCGTTGCTCCAGCGGGCGCAGTTGGCTGTGTCACTGCTCCAGAGTTACCCGCTTTCCGGGAGCTCATCTCGATCGCGGGTCCGCTCTTCGATTCGCCGGAAGTACGATCGTTGGCCACCAGCGACCGGAGCGAAGAGTCTTCGGACTTCGGGCTCTCTGGTCGCGGCTGTTCGCCAACCCGCCCGCCCCCGATCGGCTTTCCGGTCAACACCGCGCTCGACACTTCGGTCGCCGATGGGCTCACCTTCGGAGGCGTCGCGGGGAGCGCCGCGGCGTTGCCTCGAGCAAGCCCGGTGTCCTCCGTGATATCTCCCCGGTCGTGCATCAGCCACCATGCGAGCCCGGTCGCGGCAACGGCGCAGCCAACGAAACCGATCAGCCGAGGCGACAGGAGCCGTCGCTGCGACATGGTGACGCGACGACGGTCGCCTGAACGGATGCTCTGACTCGCTAGGGCCATTGGGTGCTCGTGATGTGAAAGGTGTCCGCTGACTCCGCGTCGCGACCGACGGCAGAGTGCCCGACCGGTCGAGTTTCCTGATCGAGGTCCTCGAGGGCAGGCCCGCAGGCGAATGGGATATTCTCGGCATTCTGCCCGCGAATGCCACAATATGCGCGTCGCCCGAGACGTCAACCGGCGCCGGGCATTCGCACCGATTCAACTCAAGCGAGCCCGTGGTCCGTGGGGTCCACCGTCTCGACGTCTGTGACAACCGCGGACACCGAACGATCGGTGGTGTCGACCGGCACGCGCTCCAGCAGTTGGAAGCCAAATCCAAATCCAATCGTCCGGCATCGGGGCGGCAGGCGAATGAGCAACCGGTCGTAGTAGCCCGCTCCGCGTCCAAGCCGGTGGCCAGCCCGATCAAAGGCGACGCCAGGGACGACCACAGCATCCAGTTCCGTGACCCGAACCAGCTTTCCGTGCCGAGGCACCGGGACTCCCAGCGTGTCTCGGACGAAGTGCTTGTCGGCGAGCGAGACGACTTCGATCGCCTCAAGTTCGCCGCTCTCGACATCGACTTTGGGGACCGCGATCCGAACTCCCTCGCGGAGGCACTCCGCCATCGCCTCTGCGGGATCGATCTCCGTTCGCATCGCCATGTAGAAGAGGACGAGTTCGGCCTCCCGGATCTCTTCGAGCGCCAACAGCCGCTCGCTCGCCTGGCGCGACGCGGTGGCGCGGGCGGCCTCCTCCGTCTGCCGCATCTGGCGGAGCATCTCCGCCCGCAACGCGACCTTGGCCCGACGAATCTCCTCGTCGTCGCTTTCAGTCATGCGGTCTTTCCTCGCGTCTCGCGGCATCGCTCGTCGCGGATCCGCGTCGTCGAATCGCGGTGGCTCTCTGAAGCCGCTCGCGAATCGCCGCCTCGTCACCTCGGTTCGTCGGCTCGTAGTACGTTCGCTCAACCCCGAGATACTCTTGGCGCCCGATGCCGTCGGACTCCGCGTGTGGATTTCGATAGCTGTTGACCGAGGCGTCGACGGACTCGCCATCGTCCGCGTGCTTCGTCATCGAACGCTTCGTCTGGCCGAGCAGATGCATCGGGACGGGAACAGTCCGTCCTTCGCGCACGTCGCTCATGGCCGTCCAGATCGCGACGCTCGAGGCGCCCGACTTGGGCGCACACGCCATGTAGATCGAGGCCTGAGCCAGACTGAGCTGCGCTTCGGGCATCCCGATGCGCTCGACATTTTGCCAGGTCGCCGCAGCCAGAATCGCCGCCTGCGGATCGGCATTGCC
>JBBQCR010000029.1:0-16523 GCA_038318935.1 Phycisphaerales bacterium | reverse complement strand
CATTCGCGCTGGAACGACTTGGCAGCCCGTCGCGATCGCGAGCATCGCAACACCGGCCTGAAGTGAGCCGAGCGTGCCATTCGTCGAACGCGTTCCCTCTGGATAGATGGCGACCACCGCACCGAGGTTGATCGCCTCGGCGATGGCATGGACCGCGTTCAATCCGCTCTCGTCGCCCCCAACGAGGATCCCGCGATACGCGTGCACCGCGAGTCCATGCAGGATCCAACGCGCGAAGTACGTGGCGGGCTTCTGATCGGCGTGCTCCAGTCCGAATCGCTTACTGCTCGCAACGACTCGGAGCCGTCGCCGACAGAAGGGCGGCACTGTTGCAAACAATACCGGCGTGTCCGCATGGCTCGAATGATTGGCGGCAATGAGAAGTGAACCGCGCCCTTGGAGGTGCGTGAGACCGCCCTCGTCGATGGCGCGCACCGATGAGAGCGTGCCCACGCGGAGCCCCGCGTACATTGAACGGGCGAATGCGGGCCAGAAGTTCACCGCGTCACGTCCTCAGTATGCGAAAAGTCGAGTTCGATCCGGGTCGTTCCCGCTGGCAGGTTGAAGTGGGCGCGGTTCCACGTCGGCGGGAGCCACGCAGGACCGCCGTTCGATACCGCCCATGGATCGACAGGAAACCCCAATGGCCCCCGACGGAACCGGCCCGAATTGGCAGTATCGTGGAACGCGGAGAGTGCGTATTCGCCCGGCTCTACTCCCCCGATCGTCACACCGCACGACGCGTCGGCGATTGGGATCGTCAACGCTCGTACCCACGCTCCTTCGCGCATGAACGTCGAAGCGCTGGACCAGAGGGCGACCTGAATTGGCCCATCTCCAGCGTTTTGATCAACGCCAGCGAACGCAATTTCAAGGCGTGCGTCGCCCGATGAGGCTCGCGACGATGGAACGAGTACGTCGCGTTGCTGGGACTCGCACCCCGTGCATACCAGGACGCAGAGCGTCGTCATCACGACGAGCGATCGCATCGATCGATCGACATCGGGCATCGCTGTCGTCGGGCTCATTCGAGCAGACTCCGGTGCAGTGGCGCACGCGAGCGGAGCACGGCGCTATCGAGCCAAGACGGCTCGTGAGATGCCACGACAACCGCATGCCCTGCCCTAGTGCGTTCGATGATCGCCTTGCCGAGCCGCTCGCGGCTGTGCGCATCTAGACCCGCATCGGGCTCATCGAGCAGGAGTACGTGTCCAGCCAATGCGAACACGGACGCCAACGCGGCGCACCGCGACTGCCCAATCGAAAGCCGGCAGGTCGGTCGCGAGAGCAACGAACCAACGTTGAAGCGAGCGATGGCATCTCGAGCGCGATCTGCTCGTTCCGAGCGGGGCACTCCCGCGATGCTCTGCAACATCGCGATGTTCTCGCCGAGGTCGAGCGCCGACACCAATCCTCCGTGTTGCGGGAGGTACCCGACGGGCCCGTTGACTTGATCGCACCACACCCGTCCGGACCGAGGTTGCAGAACGCCAGCAAACAGACGCATGATCGTCGACTTGCCACTGCCATTCGGGCCTTCAAGTAGGGCGACCTCTCCTGCTCGCACCAGCATCGACCAGTCGTCGACGACGAGATGTGATCCGAAGGAGAACGCGACGCCGCTCGCCCTCACCAACGGTCGAGCGCGGCCGCCGCTCCCATCCTGAGAGGGACGCCCGGTGAGAACGAATCTCGCGCCATGCCAACGACAAATGCGAATGTCCTCAAGGCCTGCTGCTTCAGCGAAGGCGGTCGCCTCCGCGAGCGTGAATCCTCGGCGCACGCTGAGGATTGCGTCCTGACGAACAATTGCTGGCGAATCGATCGTCGAGATGATCGCACCCATCACGCCGATGCGATCGCGGACAAGATCGTTCCAGACCACCAACTTTCGTGCGCTGTCGCTGAGACGGCGAAGCGCCGTGACGACGTTGTCGTCGGTGAAGTGGTGAATCACGAGCGATGCGTGGGCAACATCAAAGCTCTTCGGGCTCCACTCTTCATCGTTCCGAAGGAGATCGGCGATCTTGAAGTCAATGGAGTCGCTGCCTGCGGCGGCGCGGCAGACCGCGATGCACGCTGGCGAACGGTCGGTGGCGGTTGCCCGGAGGTGCCAGCCACGCTGGGCCGCGAGATCGATCGCAGTGCTCACAATGTCGCCGCCGCCGCAACCGAAATCGACAAGCGACACCGTCTCGTTCTTCGTGGGGGCGACTCGCTCTCCGATGGCAGCGACGAGGGCCGCCGATGCGGCGGTCGCCCGATTCAGTCGGCGTAAGACCGCGAATTCCGCCCGCAGAAGGATCGGATCTAGGCACTCGTCATCCAACGACTCACGGCCGCGGGCGCGATTGGTACGTGGGAAAGTCAACATGCTGTGTCGTTCAATGCTACAACAGACGTAATGAAGACATTGGCGACCTTGGTTGCGATCTCGTCTGTCGGACTCTTCGTTGCGATCGGTGGATGCAATACAAACTACGGCGATCTGATGCGAGTCACTTCGACCGTGGATGCAAGCATCGCGTCTGAGGAGGTCGACTACCGATCGGGAGCGTCCGTGGCTGAGCGGACGCGAGCGCGGGAGCAGATCATCAAGTACCGAAAGAAGCAGCTCGTGATGGCCCAGCGCATTGCGGTCGGGTCGATGCCTGAAGTCGAACACGGTGCGATGTCGCTCGCGCAAGGCGAAGCGAAGAAGGCCGAGTTTGTTGCTGCAGCGCAGCGGCGTTACGACGACGCTCTGGCGTTACCCATCCCGACGGCCAACGATATCTCGAAGTAATCGAGAGTTTCCTCGGCGGTTCCGACTCGCGATTGACTCGCCGACTTTCACCGATACCATGGCCGCATGCATTGGCCGTCGACAGGCATTGCGATTGTCGCTTCGCTCACGCTCGCCACTTCGGCGTGCGGGCAGGCGACAGACTCTCAGCTCGCAACGCCGATGTCGTCGGCGCAGTTCGCGGCGCTCATGCGCTTGCACGTGAAGCCGACGGCGGAGCAGTGGACTGTGCTGCACACCCTGCACGCGGACTACTTCGCGGCGGCGCTGGCGCTACGCGACGGTGAGATCGAAGCGTATCTGCGTGACCGCATCGATCGGTCCGGCGGACTTCTTGATGAACATCTCGAACGGGAACTCGAGCCGCGCCGCCGACGACTCTCAGGCCAACTCGCCGCACTCGATGCCAAGCTCTTTGACGATGCTGCGGCGATCCTCGGCGACGAGTTGCACGAGAGTATGCGCGGGGCGGCGTTGCAGCGAGATCGTGATCGCCTCGAAGAGGAGTATCGTCGCACAGGCCTCTCTCCGACCGGGGAAGGCGATCTCACACCGATCGTGCTCGCGCTCACGTGGACCGAGGACGAACTCGCAACGTTACGGCCACTCGTGAGGAACTACCAGCCCGCGATCGTGGCGATCATGCGGAAGCTCGCCGATCGGGCACTCGACGCTTCGGGCTATTTCGATTCGCGCACCCCGGAGCATGCAGCGGCCGTCGAAGAAGTCCGGCGACTCAAGCGCGAGCTCCAGCAGATACATCGCGCGCTGCTCGCAGACATCAAGAGCCAACTGGCCGAGTACCGCGGACGACAGATTCGTCGTCGATGGATCGGCGAGCGGTACGGCTACTTGAGTGTCTTCCCCGACCCGGACAACGCCTGTCGCAGCGCGCTCCGCTCGCGAGGGCTCACCACCGAACAGCGAGCGGCGCTCGAAGCCGATCTCGCGACAGTGGTCGCGGCCGATGAGCGGTTGGTCAACGAGGGCATTGCCCTGATCGACGAGGGAGAGCTCGCGTTCGACGGTCGATCGCGCGGCTTCAGGCCCGACCCTCGGGTCGCGGAAGTGCGCGGAAAACGAACGGCGCTCGAAGAGGCGTCCCGAGCATCGGTGGTGGCGATCGTGGGAATGGATCGCATGAAGGCGATCTCGTCAGAGGCATGGAAGATCGACCTCGACGCTCCCGGCCCGGCGATCGATCCGGACGCGCCTGCGCCGCCGCGCGTGGTGGAGGACGAGCGAGTCGCGTCCGAGCAGGTACTCGAAGGCGTCCTCGTACCGATTCCGCTCGGCGAATGTCGAGCCCTGGTGAGCAACGTCGCTGCGCCCACGACGGCCGCAGCGATTGACGCTGCACACGCTGCGTATCTCGAGCGATGGGCGCTCGAGATGAGTGCTTCGATGAAGACACTCTTGAACGAGAGCCGCAGTGCAGGACCTGCGTCGGCGAATCTTGCCAGCATCTCTCTGGAAGCTCGGCAACATGCCGAAGCCGCGGAGAGACCGCTGTTCGATTCGTTGCGTGAGCTGCTCGCCGAGGCATCGGGACCGCAAGGCGATCGTGCGATGCGTCTCGCCCAACTCGATCGACTGTGCGCGATCTGGTGCTCCGAGCCCATGCGAGAGATGCAGATCGTCTCGCGGGTTCAGCAGCCGTGGAATCCGATTGTGGTGCTGCGGAGCATTCCCATGGAGGATGCCGATCGCGATGCGCTGACAGCGGTCGTTCTCGATCGCGGTGATGCGCTCATCGCCGCCGTGCGGCAGATGCGGGAAGCGCTCGCCGATCGCGAGGGTGATCGAGTGACCATCGGTCAGCGAGCGTGGACCGCGCGGAACACGGCGATGAAGCCCTTCGAAAGCCTGCGGAGCGCGATGATCGCAGCGGTGGCGGAGTCGAAGCGGCCGCGATTGGAGTCCTTCCTGCTACGAGCGACGTTTCCGCCCATCAAAGATTGGAGCGACGCAGGAGAGGCGTTCGACCCGGCGCTCCGTGTCGAGGATTTGACCGCCGACCAGCGAGAACGCATCGAAAGGATGCGGGTCGAGTTTGACGCCAAGTATCTCGATCTGTGTCGCCAACTCGTTCCCGATCCCTTGCCCAAGCCGACAACCGAGCGGGATCTGATGTGGGTGTACGCGTTGAGCGGCGCCGCCCAGAAGCGGGACGAACGCAGCCGGTTCGAGCGGACCGAGCTGAACGCCCACGCCATCACGCGGCTTCGGACAGTTCTCTCGCCCGAGCAGCAGGGACGTGTGCCTCAACTGGACCGGCTCGACGTCTTCACTGCTTCTCTCGATCGCCGTTGACGGCCGACCTCAAGAGCGCGGTCATGCTCCCGGCGAGGACTTTCATCAGAGAATTTGCGTGAAGGACTCCATCGCCTCGGGGAGCCACCGGTAGGATCATTCCGTAGTGCGACGCCCATCGGGCGGCGCATCGCCCTTTCCTCGACCCCTCGCGAGTACCGCATGTCCGCCACAGCCGCCGCCCCATCGTCGTCCGCCACCACGGGAACCTTTGCCTCGCTCATCAAGCCCGGAGCGGAACTCGGCCTCATGTATGCCGAAGCCCTCATGAAGGGCATTGCTCCCGAGACCTTCTCGCACATGCCATCCAAGGGCGCTGGACGGGACATCAACAGTCCTGCGTTCAACCTGGCGCACCTCTCGATCTATCCAGATCAGCGCATCTTCGCACTGCTCGGTCGCGACGACCTCGTGCGGCCGCTTCCCTACTCCGCGGATCTCTTCAAGGCCGGCGCCCCGTGCGTCGACGAGCCGGGGCTCTATCCGGCGATGGATGTGATCGTCAAGACCTTCTTTGAACGCTATCGCTCCTTGCTCGAGGTTCTTCCCTCGGTGCCGGACGCAGCGTTCGTGCGCGCCAATCCCATCGAAGGACGCATGCGGGAATTGTTCCCGACGATCGGATCCGCAATCAACTTCCTCATGATCGGCCACATCCAATCGCACCTCGGTCAGATCTCGGTCTGGCGGCGAGTGATGGGTCTGGGCTCGGCGTTCTGATCGTGCGGGTGTCGTCGTTGACCGTTCAATGAGGGGAGACTTAGCAATGTCGCTCATCGCAACGCTGGTTCGATTCGTCGGGATAGTCATCATCGCGATCGCGTCACTGGCCATCGTCGCCCCCGCAGGGGCACAGGGCACGTCGGGCCAGGTTCCGGATCCGATGTCGTCGGCGGAACTCTCGAAGCTGTTGCAACTCTACGTGCAGCCCACGAAGGATCAGGGGGCTGCGATCGAGAGCCTGCACGATGACTATCGCGAGCAATTCAGGAAGCTGCGCGACGGCGACATCGAGAAGTTCCTCCAGAAGATGAAGGCGCTGCAAGGCGGCATGATGCCCTCGAAGGACCAGGTCGAGGATTTCACGAAGGGCTACGAGCGTGTGCAGCGGCAGATCGCTGAGATCGACGACGCGTTCTTCGACGGGATCGCGACGCTGCTTGGTGAAAATCGTCGTGCGAGCGTCGACCGGGCCCGCGACGCCCGGGCTCGCACGCGCATGACCGCCGGAGTCATGAACGGCATGATGGGACAGACGCCCACGGTCGATTTGTCGGCGATCGTCCTCGAAACGGGGCTGAGTCCGAAGGACCTTGAGACCATCGATCCGCTACTCGTGTCCTACGAGCAGCGGCTCACGGCGACCTCGAAGGAACTCGGTCAACTCGGCATGCGCATGATTCGCGACATGTTTGACACGATGGAGAAGGCGGGTCTGGGCAACCTCTCTCAGGAAGAGATGATGGCCGATCCGGAGAAGATGAAGGCCGTGATGGAGACGATGCAAGCGGCCATGAAGAAGGCCGGCGAGCGATTTTCGGCGAAGGCGAAGGACATCGGCGAGTTGAACTCCAAGACGTTCCGCTCGATCGAGAGTCAGTTGAGCGGCGACGCGAAACGCAAGGTTCGTGTCCGCTATGTTGGTCGGGCGTACCCCGAATTGGCGAATGATCCATCGCAGGCGGAACGCATGTTCCGCATGGCGACGCGCATTAAGTCGCTTGACGAGGCCGGCAAAGAACAGCTCGGGAACGCCTATCAGCAATGGCAGGCCGGCGACGACGCCCTCGTCGACAGCGGCATCAAGATGTCCGACGAGTTCCGTAGCACGCGCGACCTGATGGATTTCGGCGCTGGCTACGCCGAGCACAACCAGAAGATGGCGGAGATCACCCAGAAGCGGGCCGAGCTGGGTGCCAAGTCGCTGCAGTCGGTGTCGTCGGTCCTTGGCGACGAACGCATGAAGATGCTGTTCGACCGCCAGGCCAGAAAGTTCGAGGACGCGTTCGCCGAGAACGACGATCCGCTCAGCGGCGACGATGCCGCGAATGGTGCGTCGATCGCAGTCCGGGCGAGCGACATGGAAATGGCCCAGTCTGAGTACACGCGGTCGCGATTCGGCGGACCGATCGGGGTCGCGACAATCGCGAGCCTGGCGACGCAGCTTTCGCTCGACGACTCGCGGAAGGCGCTGCTGGAGACGATGCATACCGACTACATGAAGCGCTGGGACGAGGAGTTCGTGCCCATTCAGCAACGCACCCAAGAAGCGGAGAGCAAGCGTTGGGTGCAGCCTGGGGAAGATGGCGAAGCGCACAGCGATCCGGTTCAGCGCTCGGCGTTTTTCGACGGGCGGCGTTTGATGGCGGCGAAGATCGCCGAACTGGACTCGGGCTTCTTTGACGATCTGATGAAGGTGCTCGGTGACGAGTCCTCGATCACCTTGCGGTTGGCCAGACTTGATCGAGCGATCGAGCGATCCTCGCCGGCCGATGGCTCGGGTGGCATGTTCGGCGTGTTCGGGGCCCCTGAATCTCCCGTGAATTTCGTCGCTGTCCTGCGAGCGGCGGAGCTCTTGCCCGCGGACCGAACCAAGGTAAACGCCGCGCTGGCCGAACAGATTGACTCGCTCCTGCAGGTGAATGTCGAGGGTGCCGCTGCCGCGATCGACCAGGAACGGGAGATGGACGAACTGAACGAGCGAAACATGGCCCTGTACCGGAACGGAACGACACCGGACATGGCCGAGATGCAAAAGGCGGGCGTTGCTCAGATGGCGATGCAGCAAAAGATGACTGAGCGGCGGACGCGCCTTGCCGACGCTTCTCGCAAGGCCTGGTCCGCCGCACTGGCAGTCCTTGACGAGTCGCAGCGCGATGTGCTTCAGCTTGCCTACGACGAGCGTGCCTACCCGAGCATCTTCATGGACCAGCGCTCGGCCATGCCCTTCATCGAGAAGGCCCAGGATCTCTCCGACCTGAACGACGACCAGAAGCAGCAGCTTCAGGTGCTGCGAGATCGATACCACACGGAGTACGTTGCCTTCTGTCGCAAAATGGTGCCCAAGGGCTCGGAGGAACCGGAGCCCAGTCGCCCCGAAGACATGCAGCGATACTGGCAAGCGCAGATGGAGCGCATGAACGCCATCGAGAAGGTTCGCTTTGATCGCAACGAGCGGAGTCAGCGGGCGGTGAGCCAGCTTCGACGGATTCTCAACGACGAGCAGAGCAAGCGTCTGGCGGGGCTGGAGAACTACGAGCGGAGCACGACGGACAACGTCCCGGGCTTTGGCGGCGCCGTTCAAACAATCGACTGATCCTCTTCAAGGCCGTTGATCGTCGTGGCCGCGCAGATACGCTGACTGCATGCGGAGCGGTGGCTTGGGGCCCTTGCGGATCGTGCTGCTGATGTGCGGTGTGGTGATCTGCTGCGCTGCGCCGGCGCACGCCCAGCGTTGGCGGTCGAACGACGTCCCGATGCCGATCAGCTTCGATGAGCTGGTGAGTGCGCTTCGTCCGTCGGAGCCGATTGATCAAGCGACATGGGACGAGATCGTCGCAACCTACGAGCAGCATCTCGACCGCATGGCCCAGGTCCGACTCGTCGACGAACTCGCCTTCTTCGAGACTAAGTTGATTGGATCGGGCGAGTCCGTCGCCGAGGCCCATCGCCGCATGCGAAACGATTTTGCTGCCACACGGCGTTTCGCCCAGTTCGATCTGGATTTGGCCCGCGACGTCATCGCCGCGTTCCCTGAAGCGAAGCGGGCGGAGTGTGAAAGGCTCTTGGTCTGGGGGCAACTGCGATGGTTGCGCTCGCTGCCTCGGGTTTGGTCGGGTCGAGGGCAGGATGGACTTCCGATCAGCCCCAATCTGCGGGCTCTCACCTTGCCTGCACAGGACCGTGCGATACTCGCCGCTGCGCTCGACGAGCTGGACGCGAAACAGCTCGCCTTGCTCCAGCGTCGTCGCGAAGCGGAATGCGATGCTCGATTGGCGTTTGAGGAAATCCGCCGCAACCTGCCTCCGCGCCCGAGGGACGCGACCGATGAAGCGCAGATGGCGTGGTGGCGAACGCGAATGGAGATGATGCGTCCGCCTTGGATCCCCGTCCGTGAGATCGATCGGAAGATCGATCGCGCGACCGACGGCGCGATTGACGCCGTTCTTCCGCGCCTCTCTCAGCCCGCCCGTCGGGGCGTGCTGGAGCGGTACGCACAGTTGCGGCTCTCCTACGTCTACATGAGCGTCGAGTCGCACCTCGCGCCGGTTCGGCGCGCCCTTGTCGCACCCTGGGTCACGGCCGAGCTTCGTAGTCGTGCAATGCTGGAACTGGAACAGTGGCGGAGTGACGATGAGGCCATCCTCCATGATTTGGTTGCGACCGGCCGCGAGCGATCGGTGCGCGAACTAGAGCAATGGAAGAGCGGAGCGATGGACGAATCAGAGTGGGCCCAGGCGCTGGAGCAGCGCAGCAACGAATTGACTCAGCGTCGCTGGGCGCGGGTAAGCACGACGGCGGCGTCGGTGCTGACGCTGCTGGCGAAGCCGCAGGCGAAGCCCCAAGAGAAGCCCCAGACGGACGACAGTGCCGCGCCGAAGCCCGATCCGGCGACCTCCTCGGGCGAGGGATCGTCCGACGAGTCGTCTGCTCCGCCGATGCTTGAGGAGGACGGCGATCCATTCTGGATCGGTCTCGAAGGAACGCTCGGACAGCCAGCTCAAGAGGATCCCTATCAGGAAGAGCAGGGGCAAGAGGCATCAAACATCGAGTGGATCTGGTCCACGGTCAGCGTCTCGGACATTGCAGCGTTCGCTGGCCGCTTTCATTTCTCGTCCGAACGAACGGCGGCGTTGGAGGCACTGCATCAGGACCTGCTGCAACGCTGGAACGAGATGGTCGAGCCGCAGGTGCAGCGATTCGTTCAGATGTCCGAGCGAGTCATCGATCAGGAGTCGGGAATGCAGATGCCCAACGCGGCGACGAAGCTCGGTGCGATCGAACGCGCAGCGATCAACGAGGCCAACGCCGCCGAAAGCGACTTCTTCGCGGGAGTCGTCGCAATCGCGTCTGCGGACGAGCGGGACGCAGCGATCGCTTGGCAGCTTCGGCATCGATTGGGGGATCCGAGCCGGTTCATGCGGGTCTCCGACAACCTTCCCTCCGTCGAGGGAACGACGGTCCTCCGTCGCCACGCCAACTTCGCGCTCGCGACCGAGAAGGCTGCGTTGCCCGATGACCAGCGGATGATCGCGGAGCGAATCCTCGCGGAGCAGGCGGAAGCGCTGCTGCTCGCCGACGCCGATCTCCTCCTTGCGGAACATCGATCGAGCATCGAAATCCGCAACGCCGAGATTCGCTGGCAGCTCATGGCCAACGGGCCTGAGGCGGAGGAGGCCGGTTTGCGCGAAGTCCAGCGCATGATGCAGGCCACGCGCGAGTCGGAGAGCCGCCGCATCGCCGCCGCCGCCCGTCGACGTCTGGAATTGAACGACCAGTTGCGAGCCGCGCTCAAGTCGGTGCTCTCTGCCGATGCGTTCGAGTCAGTTGACCGCAACGAACGCCGCCTGACGTATCCCGGCATTGATGCCCTGACTCGGAGCGTGGAACACGCCGTTCAAGCGTTGCGAAACAGGGTGCAATCGTTGCCGGAACTGGACGAGGCCGTGATGATGCGATTCGAGGTCACGGTCGAGTCGTGGCGACGACGCGATGAGCAAATCGTCGACTCACTCGTCGAACTTGGTCCGGAAGCGATCGTGACGCGAGGAGGTCGGCAGCCGTGGGAGTACTACCACCGCGCAGGGTGGTTCGCGTTTCGGCGCGACCAGGAATCCCGCGTTTGCATGGAGACACTCGGCCGCATCCTGCCCGAGCGCGAGCGGCGCCGCGTGCCGCAAGCTCTCCGTTGATCAGCCGCGCACGCCGGTGAGCACGAATCGTCCGACCATTCGACGTTGGCGAAAGCTCACCCGTTCGATACCCGCCCAACGCGCCGCCTCCCGAGCTTCGGCTTCGGTGAAACCCTTGTTGACTGAGAGCGTGGCATCGTCGCGAACCATCGAAGGCTGACCGATCGTGAGCAAACGGATGCCCACGCGGCTGAGCGTCGAGCGCGACAGGTCGTTCCAGACGATCTTGCGTGTCGCGAGCCGCGCCATCGAGCGAAGCACTCCAACGACGTCGTCGTCGCTGAGGTGATGCAGAAACATGCCGGCGTGCACATAGTCGAAACTCGCCGGCGCGAAGTAGTCATCAAGCTTCAGCGCGTCGCGGTCGACGATCTCGATCCGGGGATGATCGCCCACCGCTGCCCGTGCGACCGCAAGGCATGCCGGATGGTGATCGGCAGCAATGCACGCGACCTCGTGACCAGCGCGCAGCGCCCACGCGTCGATGGCCAGCGGAATATCCGCTGCGCCGGTGCCAAGGTCGAGCCATCGAATCGGACGATCCTTCGGCCACAGCGCGGAGTCGCGACGCATTACGTCCAGCAGACCTCCAGTGCCGCCGAGCCAGCGATTCACCCGTCGGATGAAGCGGAACGCAGCGTCGATCTCCGCCTGCGGCACGTCTGCCGCGTCCATGCGCTCTGGTTCGGTGCGGCGGCCGCTGGTGACATGGGTGTTCGAACGCATGGTGGGGCTTTGACGGCGGGCCGTTCCGGGAGACGATACACCGATGCTCGCTTTCGCTCTCGCTCTCTCACTCATCGCGCCCGTCGCATTGGTTTGCCAGACGCAAGCCCCGTCGCCGCAATCGGACCAGACTGTCGGCGGCACGCAGCCGGAACCTCGATTCGATGATCTTCCGTGGCCAGTGAAGCTGGGTGTGCGGGCGGCGACGGTGGAACTGTCCCTGCCGGTCGCGAAACAGGTGACGCTCGTTCCTGATGTCGCGACATGGTTGGACGAGGTCAGTCGCTGGACGCGCGAAGCTCGCTGGCCGGTGCTCATCGAGGAGGAGCGCCGCACGCCGATCTTCATTCGTGCGTTTCAACCCGAGCGAGTGATTCGGCGTTCGTCGATCGGCGCGATGCCCACCGACAAGGCAGCCCTCGAACGAGCGATGGACGCCGCGATCACCCGGGCCTGGAACGGTGATCCCGAGAAACAGACGAGTCTCGACGCGATCAAGGCCGCACAACTCATGCCGCCTGGTGTGGTGATCACGAGTGCGACCGATCCGGCTTGGACCGCGGGTGTTGCGCTCGCCGCGGGTCGCGGATTACCGCTGCGGTTTGTGGACGGCGATTTCGGCGCGCCCGATGGAGTGCTTGATGCTGCGGGAGTGAAGGCGCTCGACACCGCGATTCGAGCAGCGATCGAGTCGACGGGCCTGCCGTACCAGAAGCTTGGAGATGCCGTTGATGCGGTGGCGCTCTGTCGCACTCTGGCGGCGAAGTGTTTGCCCGATATTCCCAGCGGTCGCCGCGTGCAACTGCCCGCCGACGCGCCCGGCAAGGTGGACGATCCGCTCTCGACGACCGATGTGCTGGGTCGCGAGGCCGATGGCACACGGTCCACGATCATCGGTTGGATCTCCGGCCCCAGCGATCGCGCCGCGTACATGGCGATGTGTTCGCTCTTTCTCGCCCGTGAGGATTGGTGGTTCATTTCCGGATACGCCACGACCGCGCCATGGTCGAACTACGCGTTGGATGGTGCCGCGAGCACCATGCGCACTGCCGGTTTCTCGGCGAAGACTTGGATCGGTGATCAGGCGAGTCTCTCGTCGTGGCGAAAGCTTCTGATGGGCGGATTCGATCCCGACGTTCTGGTGATGAACTCCTCCGGCGATCCCGATTGGTTCAGCCTCAACGGCAACGATCGCGGTCGAACGAATGACATGCCGTTCCTCAATCGACCGATGGCCCTGCATCTCATCCACTCTTGGTCGCTGAACCGCCCCGACGACAGAGCGACCATTGGCGGCCGACTGCTAGAGCGCGGCGTGTACTCCTACTACGGCTCGGTGCAGGAGCCCTTTCTCTTTGCGTTCGTCCCACCGGCCAGTCTTGCGGCTCGTTGGTCTGCGTACGGACCGTTTCTCGTCTCTAGCCGCGTGCTGAATGGCACGTTCGATAGCCCGTGGCGACTCACCGCGATTGGCGATCCGCTCATGACCTGCATTCCGCCAGCGAAGCGAATCATTCCCGTCGCTGCGCTGCCAGAACCTCGTGGAGAGAACGTCCTCGACGCCGCAACAGCGTTGCTCAAGGCCATCAGCGCAGCGGGCGAGACTCCCAAACCAGAAGACTTCACCCGCGCGATGAGGGACCTCGTCCTTCTCGGAAGAGACGACGTCGCGCTCGGGCTTTGGCAACTCGCAAGCAGTAAGGGACTCGGATCTGCGTGCGCTGCCCAAGCGTTGCCAGCGATCTTCCGCAAGCGGATGTTCACGGAGTTTCTCGCCGCGTATCAAGTCGTCGCACGAGCCGACAAGGTGCCCTCGACCGACGCCACCGACATGCTGTGGCAGCTTGCCGGTCCGCGGGCGATGCAACTCGACGCCGACACGCTGACGTACCTACTTCGACACCTTCGCGGTCCCGACGTCAGTGGCGACCTCGGGCAGATTCTCCCCGGCGTCGACAAGGCCATGGGTCGCATGGCAAGCGACCGCTTCGTTCAGGACGAGATGGCCAGAACGACCGACGTGAACACGAAGGCGCGTCTCAGCGAACTTCTGCGCCGCTAGTGCAGAGTCAACGACCGCCCTTGGCTCGCTTGGCGAGAATTGCCTCGCCGTACTCGCGGGCATGGAGTTGGGCAGCGGCCTCGTCCTTGGCGATGGTCATGGGCAGCGCTTCGCCGAATCGGTCTCGCAAGGTTTCGGCAACGCGGAGGCTGAGGCCGATCGCGCCACGAAACGTCGGATGCAGGTCGTCGCTCTGGATGAGTCGCCCGCGGTCGCGCTTGAATTCCATTCCGGCGATGACGACCACGTCGTCGCTCTTCAATTTTTCCACCAAGTCGCTCAGCGAGAATTGCAGGACGTTCTTTCGCGAGGCCGCCCATTCCTTCAGCTTCGCGTTGAGCTTCTCAAGCGTCTCTGGCTTCGGCATCTGGGCTCGGCTCAGCATCTTGCCAACGGCGCGACTCATGTCGGGGAAGTCGCTGATGACGATCGGAACAGTCGCTGGAAAGCGCTCAAGCTGCGTGATGCCGATGTCGAGCTTCGCGAGTCGATCGTCCTCGGACTTGAGAACGCCGCCCTTTCCGTCGTCGTCGCCGTAGCCGTACCAGAAGAGAAAATCGATCGCGACGACCAGCGTCGGTTCCATCGCGAGGGCCCGATCGATCTGCGCCAATCCTGATGCGCCGGGGTTCATGAAGAAGAACGGTGATGCGAAGTCGACCGCCTCGACTGGTGTGGCGAGCGCCCCCGCGAACGCGGCGGAGAGCGGAATCGGCACGAGCGGCTTCTTACCCTCGGGATCGATCGCAATGACGCCAAAGCCGGCGGTCGCGCTGGCGCCGATGAACGCGACGCGCTTGAGCAACTGACTGGCGTCGATGCCCGAAGAGTCTGACTTGGTGGTCGAGGTGGCGACCACAGCAGGCATGACTGGCGGGTCCGCCCACGTCGTCGGAGCCGCAAGGAGCGAAGCAAAAACCAGTGCGATCAACGGTCGGCGCATGGCGGTCTCCGGTCAGCGAGTGGAATCTCGTTCGTGCGTTGGCTCTGTGACGTCGATCACCGGGCGCCGACGAGGGTAGGTTCGAGAGACAGGGCCCGAGCCATCGTCTTCCCGAGATCTGCAGGACTTTCCGCGACCATGATGCCACAACGCTTGAGCGAGTCCATCTTCGATTGCGCGGTGTCGTCCGCGCCGCCGATGATTGCTCCAGCGTGACCCATGCGCTTGCCGGCAGGTGCGGTGCGGCCGGCGATGAAGCCGACGACGGGCTTCTTCATACGGTCCCGAATCCACTCGCCCGCGAGCGTTTCGTCGGTGCCGCCGATCTCGCCGATCATCACCACGCCGTCGGTCTCAGGATCCTTCGCGAAGAGCTCAAGGGCCTCGATGAAGTTGACGCCCTTGACCGGATCGCCGCCGATGCCGACGCAAGTCGACTGGCCGATACCCAGTTGCGAGCATTGCCAGACCGCCTCGTAGGTCAGCGTTCCCGACCGGCTGATGATGCCAACGGACTTGCCGGTTTTGGCGTCCTTCTTGTGGGTGTGGATGTATCCCGGCATGATCCCGATCTTGCAGCCGCCTTGGAACTTGGCGTTGGCTCCTTCACCGCTGACGCGCCAGCCCGGCGTCATGACGCCGGGGCAGTTGGGACCGACGAGATAGGAGTTTGGAAACTCGCGCAAGGCCGCCTTGGTGCGGATCATGTCCTGCACCGGAATGCCCTCGGTGATCGCGCAGATGACCTTGATGCCAGCCGCCGCAGCTTCCAGAATCGAATCGGCGGCAAAGGGCGGCGGCACGAAGATCATGGTCGCGGTCGCACCCGTGGCAGACACGGCGTCGGCGACGGTGTCGAAGATCGGCAGTCCGTTGACGTCCTTCTGTCCGCCCTTGCCGGGAGTGACACCGCCGACCATCTTGGTGCCGTAGTCGAGGCATCCCTTGGTGTGGAACGCGCCCGCGGAACCGGTGATGCCCTGGCAGAGGACCTTGGTGTTGCCGTCAACGAGAATCGCCATAGTCCGGCCAGTCTAAAGGAAACCGAGACGCCGGAAAACCCTTTCCCTCGCCGCGAACCGAGGTCCGAGCCAACACGCCGCCTCTACAATCGGCCCACCTATGCCCGCCAAGATCGCGAAGCGACCGAAGAAGTCCCTGACCTATGCCCAAGCTGGAGTCGACATCGACGCCGGTGACGAGGTGGTCGACCGCATTCAACCGATCCTGCGGCGGACCTATGGACCGCGGGTGCTCGGAAAGCACGGCGCGTTCGCGGGCATGTTCCGCCTCGACTACAACGAGAAGCTGTTCAAGAAGAACTTCAAGGATCCGGTGCTGGTCGCCTGCACCGACGGCGTCGGCACCAAGGTGAAGATCGCCGCGGAGTTCAAGATCTTCGACACCGTCGGCATCGACTGCGTGGCGATGAACGTCAACGACCTCATCGTGCAGGGGGCCGAACCGCTGTTCTTCCTCGACTACCTCGGACTCTCGAAACTCGAGCCGGGAGCGACGACGGCAATGATCGAAGGTGTCGCGAGAGGCTGCGAGATTGCCGGGTGTGCGCTTCTTGGAGGCGAGTGCGCGGAGATGCCGGACATCTACGCGAGCGGCGACTTTGACATCGCCGGTTTCGCCGTCGGCGTGGTGGAACTCGACCGCGCGATGGATCCGCTGCGGGTGAAGAAGGGCGATGTGATCATCGGCATCGCCTCCAGCGGCGTGCACTCCAACGGCTACACGCTGGTCCGCAAGGTGATCGAACTCGCAAAGCTCGAC